>NZ_JCAKMY010000014.1:0-99424 GCF_059515845.1 Acinetobacter sp. CY79 | reverse complement strand
TGCCGCCAGCGTTCAATCTGAGCCATGATCAAACTCTTCAGTTTAATATTGCTTAGTGCCTATAGGGCACCAATCTTGGCTCATCAATCTTCTGACAAATATTTCTCAAATAAACTTCGAGTCATTTTTACCATCAATCAATGAAAATAATTTCGATTAATCAATCAGTAAAAATCCACACAAGTTGTTCTTCATAATCTCTTAATGATCTTCTTGCTCTTCGTCAGAGACAAGTTCAACACAATACATCTCAACAACTTAACCTGTTCAGCTAAGTTCGTTTGCTGTATCGCGTCGGGATGCTGCGTATTCTATACATTTTTATTTATCACGCAACCCCCATTTTATCTTAAAAACATCGAGTGTTTATTTTTCAAGCAAAATGGGAGGATTTATTGATTTTCTGACTAGTTATCACTCATGAGTAGCAAAAAAACTCTGCAAATCGCAGAGTTTTTTAATTTTTCAAATGATCTTTATTGATTGATATCAATAAAACCTTGAGTACTATAATGCTTTGTATCCAATTTTTTGATTTGTTTTTTACTTATATATGGATCAAGCGCTTCTACATATTGTAAAAAAGCTTCTGCATAATCCAATCCTACATCTGTACGGCGTTCACCACGGATGGATTTAAGCGTTGTATAGTAATCACCACCATTTGCTAAAAAATCAATCGTCACCACTTTGTATAATTTTTCAAGCTGGATGGGTTGGTATTCTCCAGATTGATTTCTGATTTGAATCGTATGAATCCGCTGTCCTTTATTTTGGGTAAAATCTACTTTCCATCTCATGCCACCAGTATATGGATAACTCCCTGTATTATTTTGTGCAATGACACCATCTATGGCATCTTCCAAAGTTGCTTTGACTTCATTCCCCGTCATATCTAATCGAACGAGTGTATTTTTAAAAGGCAATACATTGTAAATTTTACCTACAGTGACATCACCAATACCGACATCTTCACGAACACCACCACCATTCTGAAATGACAGGTCAGCATTAAAGTATTTTACACCCTGCTGTAAAAATGCTTCGGCAATCATTTGTTGGATATCTCCACCGTGCGTATCTACATGAGCATTTTTATTACATGCATCACCTAATGTTGAACGATTCACATCACGCTGTGTACCCGGCACTCGACGAGAACAAAGATTATCAACCGCGTGAGCCACGATTTTTTCAGCAAAACTTTTCTTTTCTAATTGATATGGTCTAAGAATATCTATCGTTTTCTGATCAGGCTGTACCACTTTAAATGGCACTTGATCTTTGATGAACTGATTTAGAATCATTTGTTTTTCAGTTTCAGTGACAGATTTTGCATCTTTAGCCGTTCTATTGAACTGATCTCCAATCAACACATGGGGTGTACCAGAACAACTTTCTATTTTGCCTTTGTTATTAAATTTAACATTGAGTTCACCAACGATATAACTATATTGCCAAGTTTGGGCAACGCAGACCAAATCGCCATCTTTATTTGTTAACTTTGTCGGATAAGTACCTTCAGGCGTCATGCCATATTTACTTAAGGTTGATGGTCCTAATAAAGTGTGCGAATCACCACCAATAATCACATCAACATCCGTCAGTGATTTTGCCAGTTGTTGATCTAAATCATAGCCAACGTGAGTTTGTAAAATAATTTTTTGAATACCTTGTGCTTTATAAGCATCAATTTCTTTTTGGGCTGATACGATCTCGTCTTGAAATAAAGTATCCGCATTCGGTTGCGATGAGTTCTTGGTTTTTTTTGCAACCGTCAACCCAATAACGGCGAATTTAGCTCCATCTTTTTCAAAGACATGTGATTTTTGAATACGATTGGTTTGATATAAAGGTGATGATTGCCCAAATTGTACATTTGCAGTGAGAATTTTAGTTTTCTCTTTACATAGTGTTTGATCCAAAAAACCAATAAATTTTTGCAAACCCACATCTGTTGCATCAAATTCATGGTTACCTGGCGTAAAAGTATCAAAACATACACTATTCATGGCATCAGCATCCGCTTTACCATCAGTCAGGTTGTAATATAAGTCTCCAGTAATTGCATCACCCGCATGCATTTTTAACACATTGTTTTTTTCAGCTGTCAGTTGATTCATCAATGACGTGACACGTGCAAACCCACCACGACTCACACTAAATTCTTCCTGACCAAAACCAACATCGGCTTTAAATTTAATTGTTTCTTGATCCAAATGTGAGTGATGATCATTGATATGAATTAGATTTAATTCTAATGCTTTTTGTTCAGATTGGGGCGTTGATCTCGAGGAGTCATCATCACCTCCACAACTTGCCAAACTTAAACTGCTTAAGGCAATGAAAGTGAAACAACCAATCCGCTTCTGAAGATTTGTTTTCATTATAATGCTGCTACTTAAAATTATTTTAAATAGAGTCTCTGTATTTTTAATGTCAATTAAATGAATAAATCATGAATGTTAGGTTAAAATTATGATTAGACACTATATTCATTATCACCATCTTAGCCTGATTCAAGATCACTAAATGACTGAATAAACTTATAATTCACAATATTCGAGCTCACACTTTCAGCACATTTTTCCGCCATAGCAGTAATCGTTAAACTCGGATTCACATTAACATTGATTGGGATAGCACTCCCATCTACAACATAGAGTTTTGCATATCCAAAACTTCATGCTTCGCATCGATCACACCTTTTTAGGTTCTACGCCATCTCAGCAACACCCAGTAAATGTGACGCTACTGATAAATCCCCAACACTTTCCAAAAATACATTTTATACTTCGCCATGGTTCACCTCAGCAAATACTTATGCCGATTGATGTGCAATCGGTATAAAAGAAGGCGCCCCTCCCCAACCCATAGCGCTTGCGCAAGCACTCTGCCACGAATGAAAATTTCTGTATTTGTGTCATCAAACTGAACTTCACACAAACTTTCTTTATCGCCTGACACTGCTGTTAGTAATTAAAGTTCAATCGTAGTGACAATATGTACCGACAATTTTATTCACAAAAAAACCAGTCAATAGACTGGTTTTTTAGGGTCACGAGTTAACACTCATGCCTTATTGAATCATTTTTTTAAGAAGCCTTGAACCAAATTCAATACATTTTGGATATCACTATTCGCTTCTTGCTGATCAGTCTGACCCGCTTGTGGTGTCAATGAATCAATAATCTCTGGTAATACCGATGAAATCGCACCATATACATCTTGAGTTGGTACTTGCGCTTGAGCTGCTACATTTTCGACATCTTGCTGATCAAACAGGTTTTGAACAGATTGAGTTGGAATATTGGCATTTGCCCCAGGACCTGTAGACACCCAGTCATCTACTTGACTGGTTAAGCCTTGTCCTTTCAATTGATCTAGTGCGCCTTGTAGACCACCATTTTTTTGGATCCAACCCAAAACCAAAGGAACAACCGCAATTAAAAGTGATTGTGCATTAAAACCACTTGATTGTTGAGCAGGTGCTTGCTGCTGACCACCCGTTAAGCCACCCAATACCGAGCCTAAAATCCCACCTAAACCACCTTGTTGTTGTGACTGATTTTGACCACCCATTTGCCCCAACACTGAACCAAGAATGCCGCCCAATCCACCTTGCTGTGATTGATTATTTCCACCCAGTGCTTGTTTCGCTAAAATTTCTACAATATTGCTTAAATTTGTCATGTTATATACCTAATTAGAGTTATCACCTCATCGAGCATACAATTATTATTGTTCTCTGATGAAACATAATTGTTGTAGTTTCTATGATACTAAATTTTACTACTCTTTTTCGCAACGATTACCAACGAAATTTATTCCAATGTTCAGGGTTCGCCCAAAATTTAGAATTAAACCAATCAGGAACATGCTTGTAGGTCAAAATATTAAATTGCCATAATGCAAAGTCTTGATCATGTGTGGTTTTATCAATGAACTGTGTAAATCCGAGACTTCGCAACATTTGCTCATCTTGTAATTGGCCGACCACCACAATTCTTTTCGCCATCAAATCTCGAAGCTTGACCAATACTTGGACTTTCTGCTGTTCGGTGATATCAATAAAATCAGCCGTATTGAGCAATACAAATCCTAAATCATATCTTTGCGTAAAGGGAAGCTTTAAGTACTCAGTTACGTTAAAATATGACCATTGAATTGAATGTTGATAGTCTTGGCTCAAATTTTGCCCAAGACATAATGCAGTTTGAATTGGCTGTTCATTAGATAAATCGTCTAGCATCGACGTGATGACATTTTTCTCAGCCATGACTGCACCTTATTTTAGAGAGAATGAATACATGGAACTCCAAGGCATTTGTCATAAAATGCATGCAGGTCTACGCAACCTAAGTGTAACTGAACAACAAACGCACAAGGCAAATGTTGAATATAAATTCACTTTGGATCGTTCAGAAATTGATCTTCCGTTCCAATTGGGTCAAGACATTGAGATTGAAGCGACTGGAAATATTTATTGTGTTTCATGTGGTTCAAAAACACCTAAATCATATTCGCAAGGTCATTGCTTTAAATGTATGAAAACGAATGCAGCGTGTGACATGTGCATTATGAAACCTGAAACTTGTCATTACCATTTGGGTACATGCCGCGAAGAAAGCTTTGCACAAGAAGTTTGCTTTCAACCCCACATCGTTTATCTCGCCAATTCAAGTGCTTTAAAAGTCGGAATTACGCGTTTAGGTCAAATGCCGACACGATGGCTAGATCAAGGTGCGACACAAGCTTTACCAATTATGAAAGTCGGTTCACGTCGTTTATCCGGTCAACTTGAAGTGATGTTTGGTACTCAAGTGGCTGATAAAACCGATTGGCGCAAGCTACTTAAAGGTGAAGCTGAACCTTTAAACTTAATTGAAGTTCGTGATGAACTATTAAATGAGTTTGAACCTCAAATCGAAATGATTCGAGATGAGTTCAGTATGAGCTTAGATTTCAATGAAAATGTTGAAATACTTGAAAATGAATTGCCTCGAGAGTTTATTTATCCAGTAGACATTTACCCTGATAAAATTAAATCCCATAATTTGGATAAGACCCCGATTATTCGTGGCAAGCTTCAAGGGATTAAAGGTCAATATCTGATTATGGATACTGGCGTGATTAATATCCGTAAATATACGGGTTATGAAATCAAACTGAGAGCTTAGATTGATTTTAAAGTTTAGCCTTAATCGCTTGAATATTAGAAAACCGCTTGAATGAGCGGTTTTTTATTTTTAGATCATTTGACTTGAAATTAACTCAAGAGTTTAACGATTGCCTCGACAGGATCTTCATTATTGTCTGCCAACAGATGTTTATGCATGGTGAATAATTGCATTGACTGGATTTTGGAAGTTTCAATATCCATTAACTTTTCAATTTCATGGGCCAATTTTTCAGGCGTTGCATCGTGCTGAATCAGTTCCTGAATGACTTTTTTACCCGCCACAATATTTGGCAATGAATAATATGGAATCTTAATCATGAACTTCACCACATGATAAGTCAGCCAATTCAATTTATAAAAAGTCACCATTGGACGGTGTAGTAACATCGCTTCTAAAGTTGCTGTACCTGATGCAAGCGCCACTATGTCACTAGCATCCATCACCATACGCCCAATTTTAGATTCAGTTCCAGTGTTTTCCAACAGCTGAATCTGAGATCGTAATTGCTCAGGATATTGTTTTAAAATTTCATTAATCTGCTGCTTTCGCGCATCATTAATCGCAGGGATTAAAAATACATAATCTGGGTATTTTTGATAAAGCAATTGCGCCGCATCTAAAACTAAAGGCGCTAAACGCTCAATTTCACCACGTCGGCTACCGGGCAATAGTGCAATATGCTTTTGGGTCATATCCAATCCTAAAGCTTGTTTCGCATCAGAAATTGGATTTACTAAAGGCAATTGACTTGCGAGTGGATGACCAACAAAGGCTGAATTGACATCAAACTGTTGGTAGAAGGCTTTTTCAAAGGGAAATAAACATAAAACCAGATCAATACTGGCTTTAATCCCATGCACACGCCCTTGACGCCAAGCCCAAACAGAAGGACTTACATATTGTACTGTCTTAATAGGTAAATTTTTCTGTTTAATGGTTTTTGAGAGGCGTAGATTAAAATCTGGTGCATCAATGCCGACAAAGATATCGACTGGATTCTTCATCCATGTGTCGACTAAGCCATCACGCACAGCAAAGAGTTTTTTAATATCTTTTAATACTTCGACAATCCCCATCACCGATAAAATATCCATCGGGTAATAGTTTTTAAAACCTTCAGCGATCATTTGTGGCCCACCAATGCCTTCAAATTCAGCATCAATGCCTTGCTCTCGAAAACGACGGATCAGCTTTGCACCAAGCGTATCTCCTGATACTTCACCCACCACGATACCAATTTTAAGTTTTCGATTTAACAAGATTATTTCCCTCAGAATGCGCCAGTTGATTTTAGCACAACTGTAGATATCTCAAATCGTTGAAATTAAGTTTGGCAATTTTAACAATCAAATGAGTCATCATCAAAACATGATCTTTGTTCAAAATCTTTAGCATTTTTTAGAATAAGCAAATCAACAATCAAGACAACTACTTATAAAAAAAAGCCATAAGATATCCACGTTTTTTTATAAGTCAGATTGTGGCATGTACGGTTCTATCGAATATATTTTAGCAGGTGTTTTAGTTGGGTTCTGCGTAGGCGTAACAGGTGTTGGTGGTGGTTCACTCATGACGCCAATCCTCATCACCCTCTTTAAAATCGAACCGCATATCGCCATTGGTACTGACCTGTTGTATGCAGCCATTTCAAAATTTTTTGGTTCTGTGGTTCATGCCAGAAAGCTCAATATCGTTTGGCCAATCGTGATTTGGTTAGCCGTAGGCAGTATTCCGGCATCTCTGGCGACCACATGGGTTTTGGACAACTATTTAAGTCAATCTACGCATTACAAAGCGATATTGACGATGGTTCTCGGCTTCATGCTGACCATTACCGGTATTTCGATTGTGTTTAGAACACAAGTGGAACGCTTCTTTAGCCGTTTTGGTAAACCAATATCTCATGAAGACATCGATCAACAACGTGAACGCCTAAAAAGCAAACGTTTACAGATCGCTTTGATGGGGATTGTACTGGGTATCTTTGTAACCTTATCCTCGGTCGGTGCTGGTGCATTCGGTATCATGGCACTCATCATCATGTTCCCCAATTTGCCAATGATCCGCATTATTGGTTCTGACGTTGTTCATGCTGTCCTACTCACCTTAGTGGCTGGTATGGGTCATATGAGTTCGGGTAATGTCGATTTTGAATTATTAATGTGGTTATTGATGGGTTCAATTCCAGCCATCATTGTCGGGACTTTAGTCAGCTCACGCTTACCTGAAAAAATTATTCGTAAGATTTTGGGTATTACACTCTTTGCACTGGGCATAAACTTTATGATTAATCCAGTCAAATCAAAACCTATCGCACCTGCAGAAGTTACCATCAGCGTTCCAGCTTCAGTTGGTCAAACAATCTAAAAAATAAAATAGAGCGATTGATATTCCCCTGTCATTTTTCAAATAAGAGTGACTGGGGTTGTTATTTAAAGCATGAATAGAATATTTAATTTGACAATGCTGATTAAATCTACGATTGTTTGCAATGATTAAGTTAACTCTAATTAATACCAAAAAGACCAAATCATTACTTTTTTTTATTAAATGCATTCGACTTTTTGATAACAAAATATCTACTGAATCGTGATATATTCAGTGAATTGAACATTTTTTTGTAAAAACGAACCAGTGACGGCAATGAATACACTACAGTCAAACTCCATTACACAATCCGATATCGATGATGTGAATGTACAAAGTTTTCAACCTCTTGTTCCTCCTGCTCAACTTAAAGCAGAACTCCCATTAAACGAAAAAGCATATCAAACGGTGCTCAATGGTCGTGAAACTGTCCGTCAAATTTTAGATGGTCAAGACAAACGTCTTTTCGTAGTGATTGGTCCTTGCTCTATTCATGATATTGAAGCGGCTCATGATTATGCAGACCGTCTTAAAGTATTAGCAGAAAAAGTAAAAGATACGCTGTACATTATCATGCGCGTTTATTTTGAAAAACCACGTACAACAGTCGGTTGGAAAGGTTTAATCAACGATCCTGACATGAATGACTCATTCAATATCGAAAAAGGCTTACGTTTAGGTCGTAAATTATTGCTTGAGTTGAATGAAAAAGGTCTTCCTTGTGCAACAGAAGCGCTTGATCCAAACTCACCACAATACTATCAAGACCTAATCTCATGGTCTGCAATTGGCGCACGTACCACAGAAAGCCAAACCCACCGTGAAATGTCATCAGGCCTTTCATCACCTGTTGGTTTTAAAAATGGTACAGATGGTGGTTTAACTGTTGCAACCAATGCCATGCAATCTGTTAAACATGGTCATAGCTTCCTCGGTCTAAATGATCAAGGTCAAGTCTCTGTAATTCGGACTAAAGGCAACCCATATGCACACGTTGTACTGCGTGGTGGTAATGGAAAACCGAACTATGATGCAGGCTCTGTAGCAGATGCAGAAAATGCTTTGGCTAAGGCTAAAGTCAGCACCAAAATCATGATTGATGCCAGCCATGCCAACTCAAACAAAGACCCGTACCTTCAACCGCTTGTTTTGAAAAATATTACAGAACAAATTTTGAATGGTAATAAATCGATTGTCGGTATTATGGTAGAAAGCCACTTAAAAGGTGGTCGTCAAGATATTCCTGAAAATCTTTGCGATTTAGAGTATGGTAAGTCTGTAACTGATGGTTGTATTGATTGGGAAACGACTGAAAAAGTACTGCTTGAAATGGATGCAGCTTTGAAAGACGTATTACCAAATCGTTAATAGTTTTTAAAACGCTATCAGATGATGGCGTTTTTTTTGACTGAAGAATTGATAGAGGTGATATCGAAATGGATGACTCTAAAGTGAGTGAGTTTGAAACAGATCATGACGTTGATCATCTGGATACAGAATCGCTTGAAGCCGAACTCAGCCAAGTACCGAACTTTCAATTTATTCATCAACATTTAATGAGTTCTGGCCAACCTTCGGCGGAACAAATTGCTAAAATCAAAGCTTACGGTGTGGATACACTCATTAATTTAGCCTTTACAGATTCAGAACCGCATTTAGCCAATGAAGATCGTTTATGTGCAGAATTAGGATTAAATTACATTCAAGTCCCAATTCACTGGGAAATGCCGACTGACGAACAATGCATTTTCGTTCTTGATTTAATTGATCATTTAGTCCAACAAAAAATGGTTTGGATTCATTGCACTGAAAACAATCAATGCAGTTGCCTCATGTATCTCTATCGCCAATATTACCTTGATATGGATATGCCCACTGCACAAGAACTCATGCATCAGATCTGGGAACCCAATGAGACTTGGACTGGTTTGATTCATGCCGTTGGATTACAACTTCAAGGGAGAAAATCGACTTTGGATTTGCAACATTCCCTGATGAGTGCTGATCAGTTTTCTTGATTTGTATTACTTATTTCAGATATCTTAATTCTTTTGTCAAAGCCATCACTCTCAAATCAAAAAGTGAATTAGACCACGATCCAATTCACTTTTAATTTTTCAACTTAGCTTATGTCAAAATTTATTATTTTTGATGCGTCACCAGCACTGTAGCCGTAGACAAGATTCCTTCTTGTCGACCTGTAAAACCTAGTTTTTCAGTGGTTGTCGCTTTAATACTAATTTGAGTGACATCAAGATCCATGACATCCGCAATACTTTGACGCATGGCTAAATGATGTGTTGCCAACTTTGGGCGTTCACATGCGACTGTAATATCTGCATTGGCAAGCACATAACCACGGTCTTTAATCAATTGATAAACATGTTTCAACAAATGACGACTATCTGCACCTTTAAACGCTGCATCTGTATCCGGAAAATGTTGACCAATATCACCAAGTGCCAAAGCACCTAATAGCGCATCACATAGCGCATGTAACACAACATCCCCGTCGGAATGTGCTTTTAACCCATGTGTATGCGGAATTTGTATACCCGCTAAAGTGACATACGCCCCTTCTTCGAACGCATGTACATCCATTCCTTGTCCTATACGAATTGGTAACATCACTTTAAGCTCCTATATACATAAATTCGTCTATAAATCTTGTATTCATACTTTCTATTTCGCTATAGTACGTATGCAAACACAGTGAAAGTATAAGCGATCATGTTGTTGAAATACGTATCGAATTCGATTAAATCCATAGTTTCTGCATTCTTTATTTGCACCGCTGCAACGTCTATCAGCCATGCAAAAGCGCTGAAATGTGATGAAACAGACGCACCTCAGTTTTTAAAAAATCTCTGTGTTGATTCTTTTAGTGATTTACGTACAGAATTTAATGAGCACTTTCATACTACATATTTAGTGACAGATGCTCCTATTCGATTGATTGATGCTACTCAAACCCTTTGGAGTCAACGCGTTCAACAATGTAAAAATTCAAACTGCTTAAAGCAACAAATGAATTTAAGAATTGAAGATCTTAACTTTTATACGTCAATGAATCAGTCTTTAACGCAGCATTATCTTAAGTTTGAACAAGGCAAGATTTCAAAACAGCCTGCACATATTAAGATTCATCAACTGACCAAAGACCGGATTAAGATTGAAGGAACGGCATACCGAGATCCCAATAATCGCGCTGAAAGTCAAAGCATTCCTTTATTGGCTTACACGACAAATGAAAATAAAAAAGAAATTTTAGACAACGAAAATGATTGTAAATATGCATTGAATTTTCAAAAATCCATTTTGATTATCGAATCAAAAACACAAAGTAAGAACTGTGATCGTTTTAATGGGATTTATCGTCTCTATGATTAAATCAAACCCTATTTCACGTAGGATAAAATAATAGTTCAATCCATTCAAAGTTTTGGTAGTACTAAAATCCAACGTGTAAGAATTAATTTATATATTTTTATATCAATAACTTAGTAATTTTATCACGTCATATTCATGCATTACCGTAAATTATTCTCCACCCATTAAAGCAATAATTTAAATAACTCAAATAGAATTTCATTTAATATAATTAAATTCATTCATCTCAGTAATTAATAGGCTTTACTAGAAATTCTATTAAACTGTTCTTGCATATCATTAAATGCATAAGTAAAACCTAACAATGAGAGTTGGTGCTCAACTATACGATGTTCATTATTTTGGTACTGTGTATAAGCGAAATATCCAGTTTTAAATTGTGCTATCAGGCTTTGTCCATTTCTAAAAAAACCACCTAATTGCTGTTGGCTAGAGTGCTGATCTATACGAATTTTTCCATGTGAATTCGGTGCATGATGCTCACCAACATTCACCACGTAATCATGATTAATTCGTGCCACTGACAATGGTCCTTTACGCATGACACAGGCTTTAACCTCATCATATTTACGGTATTCACATTTAATTTTCCAACTGGCACGACCGAGCATCTGATTTTCAATATTATTGAAATGACGATCAGATGCGGGAGAAACAGCAACTTTTTTAATTAACGTATTGAGATGATCTTCCTGTGCATTCACACTTTCGATCCCCCCCAAAAGCCCCAAGACTAATAGTTTTTGTTTAAATAATACATTCATTTTTAGGTTCTAATAATCCACAATAATTTATTGAAGCAAATTTGAGCAGAATATAGCACAAGTCAGAACCTTTTATAAATTTAAATATATGATTATTATGATTAAACATAATTTAATTAGGTAAATTTTCACAGTTCTAAATAGTCATTGATAAACTCATCACAGCAAGTATTGCCATAACAATTCCTAAAAACACCGTTAGATTAATTTTCTCTTTAAAAACAACTAAGCCCGCAATCACACCAAACACCACAACCAATATATTCATCCCTGCAAAAACCACTGCTGGAGAATCTTTTAAGAGCATGTGTGCTTTGACGTAAAGCGCAATATTGGCAAAATTTAATACACCCAAACTTAAACCTGCTAATAGGTTTTCTTTGCTCCATTTTGTATTTCTGAGTGCTAAATATCCCATAGACAATATGAATGCAAAAATAAACATCAGGTTCAAAGAGACAGAAAACTGTAACCCTAAGCTCGTCGTATATTTGAGCAAAATATCAATTAGTGCATAACCAAACCAAACGCCTAACAAGGACAGAGTTGCCTTGGATGAGTTTGAGGATGCTGCACCACCTGATTTCATAAACACAATTATGAATACAGCAACTAAACCAATGGCTATACCCATCATTTTAAGTGGACTGAACGATTCATTAAATAAAAAATAGGCTGCAATTAAGGACAATATAATAGACAGTCTTTGAGCCACTTCTGTCTTTAAAATACCTGCTGTTGCTAATGATTTGGCTAAAAGAAAAAAAATTGAAGGTAAACAAACACCCAGTACCACAATCAACCACCATGGCGTTTCAGAAATGGAAATAGTGGTTAAATTAGGTTTAAACCAAAAAAAACACAGAACACTGGCCGCCAAATAATTCCATGCGATCATTTGCAGTGGATCTAAGCCTTTGGACTTGGATACTTTTAGAAAAATTGAGACTAAAACACTACATAGCGCAGCAGAAAATATCAGTTCCATCTTGAGCCTTTTATTTTAATGATCTTAAATATTGGATTCTTGCTTTAAAGCATATTTTTGAATCTTAAATACATTAAAAAAGCCCACATTGCTGCGGGCTTTTCAGTATAAACAATTTAGAAATTATTTATAACGGCTCACCATTTTCTCTAAAGAGATCGGGCGAATTTTGTCAGCATGACCTGCTGTACCAAAAGCATTGTAGCGATCAACACAGATATCTTTCATTGCAACAACAGTTTCAGCAAAGAATTTACGTGGATCAAATTCGCTTGGTTTTTCAGCCATCATACGACGCATAGCACCTGTAGATGCTAAACGTAAATCTGTATCAATGTTGATTTTACGAACACCGTGTTTAATTGCTTCTACCAACTGCTCAACAGGAACACCATAAGTTTCTTTGATGTCGCCGCCATATTGGTTAATCACAGCCAACCATTCTTGTGGAACAGAGCTTGAACCGTGCATTACAAGGTGTGTATTCGGTAGTGCAGCGTGAATTTCTTTAATACGATCAATCGCAAGAATGTCACCTGTAGGTGGACGCGTAAACTTGTAAGCACCGTGTGAAGTACCTACTGCAATTGCAAGCGCATCTACATTGGTATCAGCAACAAACTGAGTTGCTTCTTCAACAGATGTTAAAAGTTGAGAGTGGTCTAGAACACCTTCTGCGCCTACGCCATCTTCTTCGCCAGCTAAACCAGTCTCTAGACTACCTAGACAACCGATTTCACCTTCAACAGAAACACCACACGCATGCGCTAATGCGACAGTACGACGTGTCACATCAACGTTATATTCATAAGACGTTGGTGTTTTACCATCAGCAGCCAAAGAACCATCCATCATTACAGATGAAAAGCCCAATTGGATAGAACGCTGACATACATCAGGGTCAGTACCGTGATCTTGGTGCATTACCACTGGAATATGTGGCCATTCTTCAATTGCCGCCAAAATTAGGTGACGTAGGAATGGAGCACCTGCGTATTTACGAGCACCAGCAGATGCTTGAACAATAACTGGTGAATTCGTTTCGTCTGCGGCTAACATGATTGCGCGCATTTGTTCTAAGTTGTTTACGTTAAAAGCTGGTACGCCGTAATTGTGTTCACCGGCGTGATCCAAGAGCTGGCGCAATGAGATAAGAGCCATAATTTCCTCCCAGGTAATGCCCTGTATTCTACCCTGTCATGTATTTCAATTCAGCAAGAAATCACAGTATTTCATAAAAAATCCCTGCTTATGCAGGGAGTTTTAGGTAAAACCTTGAGCAAATACAATTTATTGATATTATTGAGCAGCTGATGCTTCAGCCGTTTCATCTAAAGTTGCTTGATCAGCAGGTACATTTGCAACTGATTCAGGAATATCGGTATTGTTTTCGTCTTGTAATGGTTTATCAATGGCATCGATTGCAGCTTGTTGTTCTGGGCTTACATTTGCAGATTCTTCAACAACCACTTCTGAAGTTGCAGCTTGATCTGCAGCAGGTGCTTTTTCTTGTTTAGAACATGCAGTAAAAGTTAATGGGAATGCCAAGCAAGCAGCTAAAACTAATTTAGAGTTCATCACAATTCCAAAAGTCTATGATTTAATTCAAACAAATTTTATTGCAAAAATATTTCATTTTAATGACCAATTAAAGAACATCATTTTTATTCGCTGAATTTAATCAACTTTAAAATAAAAAAAGCTGACCAATGTGTCAGCTTTTTTTTATAATTTGTTTCAGTTATACGAATTAAGCACGTTCAATCAGAGCAGCAACTGCAGGCAGAGTTTTACCTTCAACAAACTCTAGGAAGGCACCACCACCTGTAGAGATATAACCGATTTTGTCAGCAACTTCATACTTATCAATTGCCGCTAAAGTATCCCCACCACCTGCGATAGAGAAACCTTCCGATTCAGCAATCGCTAAAGATAAAGTCTTAGTGCCTTCACCAAATTGATCGACTTCAAAGACACCGACTGGACCATTCCAAAGAATGGTTTTAGATGTTTTCAAGATTTCAGCAAACATTTTCGCTGTTTCAGGACCAACATCCAAAATCATGTCATTATCAGCAACGTCTTCAACTTTCTTCACAACGGCTTTTGCTGCTGCCAATGAACCAAGGAAGTCAGCAAAATCAATTTCAGATGCATCTGCAACAACGACATCTGTTGGAAGTGGTACAGAAACTTTTGCTGCAATGGCTTTTGCTGTTTCAATTAAATCATTTTCACACAGTGATTTACCTACATTGAAACCAGCAGCAGCTAAGAATGTATTGGCAATACCACCACCTACGATCAATTGATCACAGATGTCTGAAAGTGAAGTTAAAACATCAAGTTTTGTTGATACTTTTGAACCTGCAACAATCGCAACCATTGGTTTTGCAGGCGTTTGTAATGCACGACCTAATGCATCTAACTCAGCAGCCAATAATGGACCAGCAGCAGCAACTTTAGCTAAACGTGCAACACCTTCCGTTGATGCTTCTGCACGATGCGCTGTACCAAATGCATCCATCACAAATACGTCACAAAGCGCTGCGTATTTTTGCGCTAAATCTGGATTATTTTTCTTTTCGCCCGCATTAAAGCGGCAGTTTTCTAATAGAACAACTTGACCCGCTTCGACTTCAACACCATCTAAGTAATCTGTGATGAGTTGAACGTCTTGACCTAAAGCTTTGGTTAAATATTCAGCAACTGGTGCTAATGATTGTTCAGGTTTTGGTTCGCCTTCAACTGGACGACCTAAATGTGAATAAACCATGACCGCTGCACCTTTTTCAAGCGCCGCTTTAATCGTTGGTAATGCAGCTCGTAAACGGGCATCACTCGTAATCACACCGTTTTTAACAGGAACGTTTAAATCTTCGCGAATAAGGACACGCTTACCTGCCAAATCTAGATCAGTCATACGCTGAAAGTTCATGTATAGCTCACTTTTTATATATCAAAATCGCATAGATTCTAAATGATTATGCTAAAAAAAGTTAGAGACTTTTGCATAAATGGTGTGGAATTGTTTGGTTTTGATTATCATAGGATCAGTCCTATACAGAACTTTTGCTTATGTCATTTCATCCAGATCCAAAAATCAATCGTTTAAACGTGCTTGGTGAGCCACTTGCGAGTTGTTGCTTTGATCCAATCACTGGATATTTCCGCAATGGATTTTGTCATACCGCACCATCCGACTTAGGACAACACACTGTGTGCGCTGAGATGACTTCTGAATTTTTAAGCTTTTCCCAAAGTATTGGGAATGACTTAACGACTCCTCTTCCTGAAGTTGGTTTTCCTGGTGTAAAACCTGGTGATTTTTGGTGTATCTGCGTGACACGTTGGGTAGAAGCTTATCAAGCTGGCATGGCACCCAATGTTAAACTCCAAGCCTGTCATCAAGCTGTTTTGGCTTATGTGCCTTTAGACTTACTGATGGAATATGCTGTCTAACTTAAAACTGAAATGGTTTAACGATATTTGAAATTCATACTTCATAGTTTATTGCTTGCTTTTAAAACTTATTTGTTCAGGACATGTATATGAGCCATACCCCTATTATTTTGGCTTCAAGTAGCCAGACACGGAAAGATTTGATGGATCGCTTGGGTGTGGATTATCAATGTATATCACCAGAAATAGATGAGTCCCCTCAAGGTGAACGACATGCAGATGACCTGGCAAAGCGATTAGCATATGAGAAGGCTCATGTTATAGCGGAGCAACACCCACATGCCATTGTGATTGGTTCGGATCAAGTGGCTTGGCGCGAAGGCGCTCCTGATATTTTTATTGGTAAGCCTTTAACAGTAGACAATGCCGTTAAGCAACTGCAAGCCAACTCAGATCATTTTGTCTATTTTAGTAACGCTTTAAGCGTGCAGCAGCAATCTATAGACTTTGAACATACGATTATTGAGCATTATAAAGTCAAATTCCGCACATTGAGTTTGGCTGAAATTGAGCGTTATGTAGAGCGTGATCAGCCTCTACATTGTGCGGGAAGCTTTAAGTGTGAAAGTTTAGGCATCAGTTTATTTGAACAGATGATTGGCCAAGATCAGACAACGTTGATGGGTATGCCGATGATTCAATTATGTATGATATTAAGAAAATTAGGATTTAATGTACCGTAATGTACTACGTACGATAAATTAGTGAGGGATTTTATTTCTTCGCTTTCTTCCAAACTTTAAAAGATATAAATTTAAAAATACTATTAACTTTAATGATTTAAACTATGAAAATATCACTAGCACCTTTTTGCAAAGTATCACTCTTAATTTCAATTCTTTTATTCTGTAATCCATCCTTGTTTGCAGAAAAAACATATGCCGTAGAAAATAGTACAAATCAATACAGCAAAACTCTTGTCAATGAATGGGTGAAGTTTAAATTGATTAATTTAGCTTTAGAAGAGAAAGGTGCTAAAACACAAGAAGAGTTTATTCAACTATTGTCCGACAAAAATACAAATGCTAAAGATCGTATTCACGCCATGCTAAAAAGTATGATTGATGAATTCAATACTGAAATTAAATTGCTCAACCCACAAACAGTTGAAATCAAAAAATTAGTTGATTTATATACTAAGAATAATGAAATCTCACTTAAAGTTATGCCAAACCATTTTCAACTTGTGCAAACACCTGAAGACAATAGTCTTGAATCAAATCGACATCATCAAGAGTTTATGCGATTTGCCGATGCAACAGCTGCCGCTGTTAAATATGAAAGTGAAATTGAAATACAAGTCCTACAATATTTAAAAGATCATCCTTTGAAATAACCACTTTCAGTTAACTCACCTTAATTTGGACTTGCTTAGAATAGTAAGTCCAAGGGACAATACTCCAAATTTCATATGTAGTTCGATCCCATGTCTCAACCTTTAGACGTCCTTGGCGGAATTACCGCTGAACAATTTCTCTCAGAATATTGGCAAAAAAAACCACTTTTAGTTCGTAATGCTATTCCTGAAATTACAGGAATTTTAGAACCTAATGACGTGATGGAACTGGCACTTGAAGATGAAATGAGTGCCCGCCTAATTAAACAGAAAGACCGTGATCCAAATCAATGGACAGTGAAATCTTCACCATTAATTAAAGCTGACTTTCAAAAGATGCCAAAATTATGGACATTGTTGGTTCAAGCTGTTGACCACTATTCATTTGATTTATCTGAGATGTGGAAAAAGTTTCCGTTCATTCCTCAATGGCGTCGTGAAGATATCATGGTGTCGTATGCACCTAAAGGCGGTTCGGTAGGTAAGCATTTCGATTTCTACGATGTTTTCCTTGTACAAGGTTTCGGGCACCGTCGTTGGCAGTTGGGGCAACAATGCGATGCAACTACAGAATACGTTGCTGGACAACCACTTAAGCTTTTACCTGAAATTGACGTGAATTTCGATGAAGTCCTTGCTCCAGGTGACTTACTCTATGTCCCACCTGGTCTTGCACATTATGGCGTAGCGGAAGATGACTGTTTGACCTATTCATTCGGTTTCCGTATGCCAAATATTGCGGATATGGTTGATAGCTTAGGTGATGCAATTTCGATTGATGAATGCCTTCAAAATCCTTTAGCTGATATTCAACGTGATCAAACTTCAGCGATTGGTGAAATTACGTCACAAGAACTTCAATATCTACGTGAAAAACTTTTGGAAGAACTGCAAAATCCGAATGCACTCAATGAAGCCTTGATGACTTTAATTTCACGCCCCGGCTATCCAAATAATATTCCAGAAAATGATGAAATTGGTGTCGGTGATTTAGAAGAGGCACTAGATCAAGGTTATTTACTCAAACTTGAGCCTGCATCACGACTGCTTTATAGCGAGTTTGATGGTGTCTTACGTTTTTGGGCAAATGGTGAACGCATGGATATTGCTGAAGCATTCTCTGCAAAACTCAAAATGATCGCTGACGGTGAAATCATCGAATTCAATGAAGAGCTGTACGATCAAAATATTTTAGAAAATATCGCTGAGCTAATGAATGCATCGATCATTATGCTCCTACCGCCAGAAGAGTCTGCTGAATAATCAGAAAACAAACTCAAAATGATTGAAATTCGTTCTAAGTTATTGATAGCTTAGAACGAACAATTCGATACTTGCGAATTCTTAGATTTATTCGTAATTTGAAAATATAAATTTTTGGAACAATAAAAAATGGCAAGCCCAGCGCAAGCAATAAGACACAAATTACTCAACACCTTTTTTTCAAGACACTCCATCTGGTTTGCCTGCATTTTTATTGCACTCAGCATCACTTGGTTAAGATTGTTCTATCATCCTCATTATATTTACTATTTTATGTCGGATACGGTCATTAATATTTTATGGCTCATCACATCCGCATTGAGTTTTTTAGGACTGTATGACGTTTTACAAAATAAACACTCCATCCTCAAAAACTATCCAATCATGGGACATTTCCGCTTCCTCTTTGAAGACTTTAGACCTGAAATTCGCCAATACTTTATTGAGTCGGATCAAGATGCGCTGCCATTTTCAAGAATGCAACGTAGTCTGGTCTATCAACGTGCAAAGAATGAAAATGCAGATAAACCCTTTGGTTCAATTATTGATGTTTACCAACAAGATTATCGATTCATCAATCATTCGATGACACCTAAACACCCTGCTGATCCTACGACATTCCGTATTAATATTGGTAATGAACAATGCACTCAGCCCTATAGTGCATCGATCATGAATATTTCAGCGATGAGTTTCGGTAGTTTAAGTGCAAATGCCATCCGTTCTTTGAATTTGGGTGCAAAGCTTGGAGGTTTTTATCACGATACAGGCGAAGGAAGTTTAAGCCCATATCACCTTGAAAATGGCGGTGATATCGTTTGGCAAATTGCCAGCGGGTACTTTGGTTGTCGTACCCCAGAAGGCAAATTTGATCCCCAAAAATTCGCTCAGCAAGCCAGCCTTCCCAATATCAAAATGATCGAATTAAAACTTTCTCAAGGTGCAAAACCTGGTCATGGTGGGATCTTACCGAAACATAAAATTACTGAAGAAATCTCTCAAATTCGTGGCGTGCCACGTGACCGAGATTGTATTTCACCACCAACCCACTCTACTTTTAGTAATCCAATTGAAATGATGCATTTCATTCAACAATTACGTGAACTTTCAAATGGTAAGCCTGTTGGATTTAAATTGTGTATCGGTCAACCTTGGCAATTCATGAGTATAGTTAAAGGTATGTTGGCGACCAATATCATTCCCGACTTTATTGTAATTGATGGGTCTGAAGGCGGTACAGGCGCCGCACCGATTGAATTTAGTGACAACATTGGCACACCATTACGTGAAGCCCTCCTATTTGCACATAACACTTTAGTGGGCGCTGGACTTCGAGATCAAATTAAGCTTGGTGCAAGCGGTAAGATTATTAGTGCATTCGATATTGCAAGTACGTTTGCCATTGGTGCAGATTGGGTGAATTCTGCACGTGGGTTTATGTTTGCTGTGGGTTGCATTCAAGCGCAAAGCTGTCATACCAACCAATGCCCTGTGGGAGTCGCAACGCAAGACCCTGATCGTCAAAAAGCCATTCATGTTCCAACAAAAGCTGAACGTGTTTTTAGCTTCCATAAAAATACGCTGCATGCCTTGTCAGAAATGATTGCCGCTGCTGGTCTTGAACATCCAAGCGATATTAAGGCACATCATTTAGCGCAACGTGTAAATGACCGTGAGATCAAAAACTATGCTCAATTGCATTTTTGGTTAAAAGAAGGCGAACTGCTCACTTGCGAAAATAAAGATGATAAAAATTTTTATTATCGCATGTGGAATCTCGCGAAAGCTGAGCAGTTTTAACACGTGAGTCTACTTTGGCTTGAGATCGAATCCCGTTCGACTCAAGCCATTTTCAAAGTTACGCTGAATTCTATACGGTGCTAAGTCTTTAAATGTGATCTGATTAGGCAATACCAATAATTTTTTTAATTGAGCAGCAACATAGGCGTGAATGTTTTGCTGATGCTTGCTATAAGAATCTTTTAAATAAATGAAATCGTAAATCAGAAAAAGCGGAATTGACACAACCAATAAACTGAGAAGATGCAAAAAAACAAACATGAACTGATCAATAAATCCTCCTTCTCCTAAAAATAATATAGCCCAAAATAGAGCCATGATACCGATGACACATAGGGCTAAAACACTGAAATCACGGTACTTGAGTAAGCTGTCATTGATTTGATACACCAAGTCCAAAAGCACATCTTCATCTAAATAGACATATCGATGTTGGTCTGATAAAGCCCAAATATATCGCCCCTGTTTATCTGCTAAATTTGAATATAAGACAGTCACTGAGGTCTTATTTTTTAAATGAAATTCATCTATATACGTATATAAAGCTAATTTATCTAAGTTAAATTTAACTAAGTTGAAAGGATCGCTATGTTCAGCAGAATATGGAATTTTCTCAATCTGAATTGCGGTGAGTGTGCCTTGAGATTTGAACAATTTATACTTTTCAGCTTCTGTTTGAATCAAACCAAATTGATTTTTATGCTTTAAAACTTGTTGCAATGCTGCTTGAATGTCATGTTTAGACTGATGATGAAGACTCATCAGAATTTTGACATCAAAAAAAATTTTGTTGAGTTCAAAATATGAATTGGTGTGAGCGAAATGTCGTAATTGTACAGGAGTTATTTTAGGAAAATTTAGCTGTTCAAACACTTCTTCAAGCAATGCTGAGTGATCTTTCTTTTCAGTTAACGTAAATATTGCCAAGCCGATCCCGATGCTGGCGATGAAAATTAGCAAAAGCCAGTCTTGAATATTTCCCAAAAAAATATCCCAATAGCTGATTAACTGATGCGCAATAATCATACTCAAGATAAAAATAAAACAACTTAAAAATATATAAACAAAACGCGCAAAAGAATGGCGCAATCCTTGTGAGTTATCATTCATTAATTGAGGTTTGAGATAAAGTTGCTTGGTTTTATGATTTAAAATCGCGTAAACCTGTTTGGATTGATCGTCATGTACAACTTGAATTAAATCACCCACTTGATAAAATCTGTCTTGATCATCAATATCAATTTTAAATGCAGCGTGATTACTCAGTTTAAGAATAAGAGAGGACTGCTTTGTATTATTGGATCGTTGAATTATTTTTGCTTGAGTAGCATTAAGATTGAAACGCTTATACATATAAAGGTCGATTATTTATATCGTTGTTATTCATTATTGAAGGGCTAATAATAGCCCTTACCCGTTTGTGCATGTAAAAAAGCAGGAATCAAACCCGTCAGTGCCGCACGAATATCTGCTCTTTCATTGATTAACTGATGAGAGCCTTCCTCCAACATCAGTAAAGTCTGTAATCTAAATTTCTCACGTATAAACTCAATATTATAACGCCAATCGACCGTTTGATCCTGAGCACCCTGTGCCAACCAAACTGGAATTCGACATGCAGGACGTTGCTCCATTTCCTGCATCCATTTAGACATTGCCAAAATCCAATCCATCCCCATCATTCGAGGCTGTAAAGGATCTTTGAGGCGCACAAAACGTAAAAATTCAGGGTTATGATTATTCCGTTTAAAATGCCTTGGAACTTCGCGCTTAATACGACGAATAATCCCTAAACCTACAGAATTATGCCACCACGCTGATTTCGCAGGACGAACCAAGGGTGACAATAAAAGCACGCGCTCTACAATGGGATTTTTACGCTGCTGTGCGTATTCCAATAAATGATGCATCCAAATGGCAGCGCCTGTACTTTGTCCAATACCGAGCCAAGGCTTAGGAAGTTGATCTGCTCCCTTTAAATACTGATGTACCGCATGTAAAACCTGTTGGTAATGGTCAAAATTTTGGATACTTGCCGCATTTCCATTACTTAGACCATGACCTGGTAGGTCGTATGTAATGACACTAAAACCTTGATCTAATAATTCACGAATGATTGGCTGATAAATACCACTGTGTTCTAAGTAACCATGTAATAGAAAAACGGTGCCTTTAATTTGATCAATAATAGGTTGATACACTTGTACATGTAATTTAAATAATGGCATTTTGACGTAACCTTGCCAAAAATGACCTTCTAATTGATCTAGACCATAGAGTCGTCTGTACGCTTGAATTTCCTTAGAGGGTTCATAAGGACGATTCAAATTTAAAGGCTCAAGTGTTAAGGGGGTGTCGTTCCGATTTGGAATAGGTAAATCTAGTTGCGTCAACACACTTGGATTGAGAAAAGGAATATCAGCCATTATGGAACCTCTCTACAACCACTTGAACCAAATAATACATCACGAATTGATGCAAGCATCTCATAGTTGGCACGGCGACTATGATCGTAGTTTTGCAAGCTCGGTCGCCATTTTGTCATGGGTGTCGGCATTGGTGCTTCAACAGGAATAGTCTGAATGCCATTCAGTGCAAATAAACGACGCGTACGAGGCATATGGTAGCGGTCGGTAATCAAAATCACGGTTGGTGCTCCCCCTTTTTTTTGTAATAATAATGAGCTAAAGCGTGTGTTTTCACAGGTATTCATACTTCTATTTTCTAATAGATTAGCTTCCACGCCTGAATTTTTCAACCAAGCTTGCATATAAGGCGCTTCCACACCGCTCAGTACAATCGGCAATTTACTTTCTTTTTCGACTTCAAGCGTTTTCTCAAGCCGTAAGCGTGTGTATTCATTGACCACGATATCTATTTTATTTTTACCCAACGTTAGTCCACCACCCAAAGTCACAATGGCATGCGGTTCTGAACTCGCTTTTTTCTTATCCCCTTGACTCTGAATTAATGCAATATCTTTATAAGTCTGATCATCTACAGACTGTAAGGAAGTTACCTCTATAGGATGGGTTTCAAGAAATTGAGTGTAGGTTTCTCTTAAAGCCTTATCCTCAGCACTTTCCTTTAAATTTTGAATAGATTCTTCTTGCTCATCATTTTTCACGTCACTTGCAGGTGTTGAAATCTCTGCACTTTCTACAGCAGCGACAACAGGAATCTTAGGCGTGTCTTTAGGCTGTTGCTGATTATTATCTTTCAGCGTGTTCTTAATTTCATCCAACAATATTTGATAGCGGGTTTGAATCAAAACAAGATCTTCTATTTTCTTATTTTGGATCGCCTGCTCCATCAAATCCAAATAAGCTTGGCGCGCAATCCACAACCTTGATCCCGGCTCATAATCAGCATGATCGGTCAGTGCAGCCATCTGCTGACTTTGAGCAGCCACAACATCCACATTTACAGGGACAAAGGTATTTAGCGCTTTAACGACTAGATTCGAATAAAATGGCGTATACCAAAAAACCAAGAGAGAACCTAAAAGCACGAATAAAAGCGCCATCACGCGTACGATTGAAATCATCCAATGCTGTTTAGACATAACACCCTTATATCAATTGTTGGTATGTGGTCGAATTAAACCCATCGAGTCAAAAAGTACAGGCTCAGGTTCAAGTTGAATACTGAACTTTTTTAACACATCTTGCTGTACAGCGCGATAGGTTGTTTGTACATCTTGTAAATTTGCATCAGCATAATTGACCAATACAAGTGCTTGTTTATTAAACATTCCTACATTTCCAAGTTGTTTGCCTTTCCAACCTGCTTGATCAATCAGCCAACCTGCAGCGATTTTTTGCGTGTTATTCGCCTGTGGATAATGCGGCACATTGGGAAATTTCAATGCCAGCTTTTCATATTCAAAGTTTTGAATCACAGGGTTTTTAAAGAAACTACCTGCATTTGGAAATTCTTTTGGATCAGGTAATTTACTACGACGAATTTGAATGACTTGATTCTGTAAATTTTCAGGACTTAAATCGTCTGCCATGGCTGCTTTTAAATCACCATATTGGATTTTTAAATCCGGATTTTTTAATAACTTAAATACAACATGCGTAATGATATAGCGAGTCGGATCGGCTTTAAAAACACTGTGACGATAAGAAAAATCACAATCTTCAGCTAAAATCGATTCAAACTTTTGCTTGTCACGGTTATACACTTCAACAGCGTGAATAAACTCACCGACTTCAACACCATACGCACCAATATTTTGAACTGGGGATGCACCGACCAAACCTGGAATCAGAGCTAAGTTTTGTAAGCCATACATTTTCTGTTGAGTCGTCCACAGCACAAACTCATGCCAGTTTTGCCCCGCGCCAACGCGTAGGGTATACGTCGTATTATCCTCAGCAATACGTTCATTGCCTTGAATATTCATATGAATAACCAAAGCACTGATCTGATTTGGCAATAACATATTGCTACCACCTGACAAGATCATGATATTTAGCTGATTTTTATCGGCAAACTCAATTGCCTCCAGCAGATCTTGAGTATCATGAATTTGAACATAATGCGATGCAACAGCATCCAAACTCAAACTGTTCAGTGATTTTAATTGGACATTGGTTTGAACGTTTATCATGAATTATATGTACTCTACGCAACTGTTGATGCTGATTCAGAACAAGCACCATTATCTTTTAAATATGGTCAAATCTTTAATTAGGGCTTAATCTTTAAATAAAGGTTTAGTCTTTCAAATAAATATGGATTAGCTGAGTTTCGTTTTTAAATAAGTAACCCATGCTTGGCTACTCGACTCACACTGATCTAAGACCTGCTCAAAACCAAGATCTCCACCATAATAAGGATCGGGCACGGCATGTTTTGGGTAATCTAAGTCATGCTCACTCATCAAAGCGATTTGAGCTTTAATTAAATGACTTGGGAAGTTTTGTTCAGCCTGAGACTTTAATGCCTTTATATGGGCAAGATTTTCCATATCCATCGCTAAAATCAAATCGAAATCTAAAAAGTCTTGCTCAGTCAATTGTCTTGCACGTAATGCTGACAGATCATAACCATGTTTTAGAGCATGCTTCTGACTACGCAAGTCAGGCGCTTTGTTGGGATGATAATTACTGGTACCCGCAGAATCGATTTCTACATTAAGTTGCTCGGCTTGACAAAAATGTCTAAGCACAACTTCAGCAGTAGGTGAACGACAAATATTTCCTAAGCATACACATAAAATTTTGTATGGCCTTTTCGTCGTCATAACTCTCTCAAATGTACATATCTTTTATCGTTGTATATGTTAAGTTATTTAAAGGATGAATCCTATAGAACTGTAAAACAATAATGCTGAATTATGCATAAGGAATCGTGAATGGCATCATTTCAATTTCAAACAGTTGCAAATATTATTTCTGGCTTAGGCTCGATCCTAGAATTAGCCCCTATTCTCAAAGATAAAGCATATAAGAAATTGTTAGTGGTTACTGATGCAGGCATGATTCAACAACAGTTGCACTTGCCACTGCTTGAAATTTTCGATGCTACTTCTACACCATATCTTATTTTTTCAGATGTTCAAGCTGATCCGCCTGAACATGTTGTACTCGAAGCAGTGAATTTCGCAAAATCCAACGATGTCGATGCTGTATTAGGATTTGGCGGTGGCAGTTCGCTCGATGTCGCAAAAATTATCGCGATCCTCTCTGATCCCAAACAAAAGCAATCTCTTGAAAACCTTTATGGTGTTGGAAATGCTAAATCCCCTCGTCTGCCTTTGATACTCGTTCCGACGACTGCAGGGACTGGCTCTGAAGTCACCCCGATATCCATCGTGACCACAGGTGAAACCACCAAAACAGGAATCGTTTCACCAATTCTCTATGCCGACGTGGCTATTTTAGACGCGAACTTTACCAAGGATTTACCTGCACATATCACAGCTGCTACAGGTATTGATGCCATGGTGCATGCCATAGAAGCATACACCTCTAAAATGAAGAAAAACTTTTATGCAGATTTACTGGCGAAGCAAGCTTTAAGCCTACTCAATAAAAATTTAAAACTGGTGTTGGACGATGGTCATAACCTTGAAGCTCGTCAAAATATGCTTTTAGGTTCAATGCTTGCGGGTCAGGCATTTGCGAATGCACCGGTTGGAGCTGTGCATGCACTTGCCTATCCGCTGGGTGGACATTTTCATCTATCTCATGGTCACACCAATGCTCTAGTGCTATTGGAGGTTTTAAAGTTTAATGCCTCTGAAGCCAAACGAGACTACGCTGAACTCATCCAATGGATGGACCCTTATAGTAAAGGCAATACCGATGGTTTATGTGATTTATTTATCGATCATATGCAACGACACTTAGACCATAGCGGACTGACATTAAAACTCAGTGAATTAAATGTGAAAGAAAATCAATTAGAAACATTAGCCCATGACGCCATGCAACAAACTCGATTATTGCAAAACAATCCAAAACAAATGACCTTTAATGATGCATTAAACATTTATAAAGCGATTTATTAACACATTCATTTGAAAGATTTTATGAAACCGAACATTCGCACTCGACAACATTATTCTTTTATCTTTCCAATACAAACACGTTGGGCAGATAACGACATGTATGGTCATGTCAACAATGTGACTTATTATAACCCGAATCGCGGATAAGGATTTTTCTTTAAAATCATAAGCTAAATGTAATTTTATGATTAATTTTTAGTGCTATCAGATCAAGGTAAATACTTTTTTATGATCAAAATGATGCATAAATCTTAAGATGAATTGTCTCATTGCCTTAAGCAGGATTCGGGTTATTATAGTTATTTCGATACAGCAGCCAATGCTTTACTGATTCAAAAATCTGGATTTGATGTACGCCAATCACCATCTATAGGTCTAGTCGTTGAATCTCATTGTCAATTCATGCAAGAGCTGTCTTATCCCGAAATCATTGAAGTTGGTGTAGCCATTCGTAAAATCGGCAATTCCTCTCTAACCTATGACTTAGCTATTTTCAAACAAGGTCAAAATGAGGCCTCTGCACAGGGTTATTTCACCCATGTATTTGTAGATCGAAATACCAGAAAAAGCACCCCGATTTCTAAGGAAATGCGAGATGCTTTATCATCATTCTTCATCAATGAATCAACTTAAAATCCATTTTATTTAATCCAAGTGAAATACCAACTCATTTCAGCTGTACGTTATGAATTTCAGCGTCAAACATCGCCATTAGACTTTGTACAGCCTCTTCTTGAGCTAATAGCTCATTGGCTCTTGAATGGGCTCTCACTTTACGTTCAGCTTGTTTGGCATACGGTGTCTGCTCGATAACATCTTGGTACACCACACTAAATCGTGTATTCGACCATTGCGCTTTCAATTCATTTTCAAGCATATGCTGGAACTGATTGAGAATTGTTTCGTACTTCTGTGGAATATGGAAAATACTCGTGCCATTGATTTCGCCGGTCATCATCCCTTGTTGCGCCAACTCTTGCACGGCAGGAGATAATTGACTATTACGGAACCAATATTCCCACTTGTCTATATTCCATTCACCATCAAGATTTTGATGATTTAAAGTTAAAATATCCTGCGGCATTAAAGTTGAATCAGATCCAAGATCAGACACTGTATTTTGAGTAAATGACGGTTCTTGTTTACCTAATGCATTGGCAACAACGTTTTCAACTTCAGGATTTAAGAAAAAAACATCATCATTGGCATTTCCTAATGATGATTCCTTCGATTCTGGAGCAACAGGTGCATCACCAAAGAAGGTAAGTTCAGGTGCTTCATCATTCGGCTCCTCAGATTTCTCGATCTGAGCACTTTCAAGATTGGCGATTTCAATCGTAGGGCTTTGACGACTTAAAGCATCTTCAGTCGATACGCCGTGTTGATTATTGGCAACTGCAACTTCTAATCCTTGCGCAGAACTTATGTCGGCATCTGTTACTGATTGATCATTTTCATCATCAAGATAGTCATCACTACTTGGCTCATTCGGATCATGACGTTGGCTCAGTGCATGATCTAAGTCTGCATTTTCATTATATTCATCATCCTGATCAAAGCTTGCTTCATGTGAGCTATGAACGCTTGACGTTAAATGCTGTTGATCCTGAATCTCACCCTGAGCAACTGATTTATCTTGAGACACTATACTTTGATCTTTAGAAGCACGTTGGACAGTTGCAGATGATACTGATGGTTCCGTTACTGCTGATAAAACTGCTTTTGATTCTTGTCTTGATTCTTGTCTTGATGCTTGTACTGATTCCTCTTGAACTGAAGTTTGCGAGTTTGAAACCTGACTAGCTTGCTGTACGCTTACTTCATTAGGTTGCATGGGTCTAAACGCCAATAAGCGCAACACACACATTTCAAAGCCCTGTTCTTGAGTCACCGCCAACTGTAGATCTGCGCGTCCTTTACAAGCAACTTGATAATACAACTGAAGATCTTGAGCAGAAATCAAGCCCGAAAGTTGCATGATTTTGGCATTAATTTCGGCACTATATTTTAAGCTAAGATCAGGCAAGTACTGTAATAGCGCCAATTCATGCAAAGTCGATATAAACTGGTCTAAAACCAAAGAAACATCGAGTGCCTGCTGTCTAAACTGCATCAACAAGGCACTCACGCGTTGTTGTTGATTTTGATGAATCGCTAAAATCAAATCAAAAATGATGGTTCGATCGATCAATCCCAACATTTCTTTGACGTCTTGATGTTGAATCGCACCTTGACCATAGGCAATCGCCTGATCTGTAAGCGACAAGGCATCACGCAAGGAACCTTGAGCAGATTCTGCGATTTGCCAAATCGCATCTTGCTCTGCTTGAATGTCTTCTTTATTTAAAATATTGGTCAAGTGCGCTGTAATTTCATCGACAGCCAAAGGACGTAAAGTAAATTGTAAGCAACGTGAAATTACTGTGATGGGTAGTTTTTGTGGATCTGTCGTCGCAAACAGAAACTTCACATGTTCGGGTGGTTCTTCTAATGTCTTAAGTAATGCATTAAAGGAATGCGTTGACAGCATGTGTACTTCATCGATCAAATATACTTTGTATCGACCCTGCGTTGGTGCATAAGGGACGTTGTCGAGTAATTCACGCGTATCTTCGACCTTGGTACGTGATGCAGCATCGATTTCGATTAAATCAATAAAGCGACCTTCATTCACCGCTGTGCAGGTTGGACACACTTCACACGGCGTCGAAGTTACACCGGTCTCACAGTTTAAACATTTTGCAAGAATACGCGCGATCGTGGTTTTACCTACGCCACGTGTTCCTGTAAACAGATAGGCATGATGCAATCTGCCACGTTCTAAAGCACTGGTTAATGCACGTGATACATGGTTTTGACCAACGAGTTCGATAAAATTACGTGGACGATATTTACGTGCAAGTACTTGATACATGGATGCTCCCTTTATACAGGTCTAAGCATACTGTTTTTTTATTCAAGAGTGAATGCGGATTGCGAATTCTCTTGTTAAGTGATGCGTATGAAAACGAATAAACAGTTCATAAAAGCGAAAATCAAACAAAAAAGGGTTAAAATCTCCCCCTTTAAATGACGATTAAATTACTTTCTCAAGCGAAAAATCATCAAATGCCACATAAGCATTCGAAGTTTTGTCTTCTAAAATCTCGAGTACATTATTCTTTAAATCTACAAAAATTAAATTCCGTGTAGATACATTTTCAAGCTCTAATGTTGTTTGATCGGCATCTGAAAATTTGACGTTACCTTTCAAAGTCTCGATTTCATTGTGACCACTTAAACTTAAGCGAGAGAGTACAAATGTTTGATCTGCTTTCAATGTCAATTCAACAGACATCCCAGGACATTCATCACATCGAGAAATACACGCCATACACGGCGTCGTGCCCTGATACTTTCCAACCCAGTCAGGAATCACAACTTTCTTCTCAAAGCCTTGATGTTTTACAGTGCTTGTAGTTTCCGATGTAACAGTTTGTTCGCCACAGCCGACCATTGCAGTAAGCGCAATCAATGGAATGAAAATTGACTTTTGCATGTGAGACTACAAAAAAGTAAATAAAGCGAAAAATAACATAATTTATTGCCGATGCAAGTATCGAAATACCAGCTTTTCGTCAAGATGAACTGATTAGTGTGATTCTAGTCCATCATTGATTAATACATCCTCAGGCTTTGCCAAACCAATTCCATCTTTAATTTCAGCGATATAACTCCCCTTATCTGTAAAAACTTTTAAAATCGCGTAGCGATCATCTTTACTCTGAGTAATCGTAAAATAATTTAAGTCTTCAGGATAACCCTCAAAGCTCCCTCGCCATTTCATAATATCTTGATCTAATTGATCGACAGATTGAATTATCGCAGTACGATGAAGATCAAATTGCAACATTTTCAGTTCAATTCGATCGCCCACTTGTTTATCCGCCATATTATCTATATTAAAGCTGAATAAAAAACCTGCTTCAGGATTTTTAAAATGCGCTGGAATCAGATGAGTTCTCAGTGCATTCGGCTCTATGGCGGATATAAGATTTTTATCAATTTTATGTTGCTCAATCTTTTCATCATTTAAAGATGGATTCTCCTCACCATGACGATTGCTCAAATCCACGTCAATTTTAGAATCAGAAGATTGCTCTTTGACCTCAAACTCATCCACTGAATGCGTCTCAGGTTTAAAATAAATTAATGTTGTGGCAGCCAATGTAGCCACCACAAGGATTAAGTAAATTGTTTTATTCATTGCTTATGGATAACTCAACGATTAACGAAATTGAGAAACAGCGGAAGCATTCTTATTAATCATGCTCAAAGCATCCGTTTTATTGGTTAAACCTAAACGATAACCATATTTTGGATGATACAAAGTAGGACTTGAGAAAAATGGAAGTGAGTTCCCCCCCATAATCGTGCTACCTAAAGGATGTGCAAAACCACGAGCAGAATCATGACTATCATTATGATCTACACCCATATTATGTCCAAACTCATGGCGCATGACTGACAAACCACAATTGGTACTACCGGTGCCCAACATATAATACGCTGATGGTGTTCTATTAAGCCAAGCTAAGCCACAGCCTTCTTCATTGCCTTGATAGTAAACGGCATCCGCTTTTACACGATTACGTTCATTTTGAATCATCTTGTCATCACGACCCGCGCCCGTAATATCCCCTAATTGGGTACTGCCAGGGATTCTATACTCAAGATAACCTACGTCTCGAATATAAAATTGAGCATGAGAGTTTTCTGCTGCCACATTGGTGAGATCTTGCGCTTCTAACATCCGAATCTTGGCAGCATTCGCACCCAAGGACTTAGACACTTCTGGACTATTCACCAACAACATATCAATGGTATAGCTGTCTTTAATCCATCCTGTTGCACTAAATACATAGCGCTGATTCTCACCTTTGGAAATCGTCTGCTTTAAACCATTTGATGCAGTGATCGTGGTACTCCAATCCGCCAATGAGCTAAAGATTACTTTATCTCCAATGCTGGCTTTAGAAGGTAGAGCTAAAGTCGCTTGCCAATTGGCATTACCGATTTTTACTCGTGTGATCGGTTGTTTCATATCAGGAAGTTTTTGATCCGTCAAAGATTTGGCGTCTACATGTAATTGTGGTGAAGACATCAGTACCCATTTCGCAATATCAGCCACATACATAAACTCATAGCGATCACCGTGGTTTAGTTTCAACGTTGCTTGGGTATTGATATTGGTATTAGAAATGGTCGCTTCCCAAGTTGCAGAAGATTTCACTACGATACGGTCACGATCTTTAGCATTTTGAGGGAGTTCTAAGCTTGGAATCCAATTGCCATCTGCAAAAATAACTTCTGTGAGTGGTGCTTTGATCGTTGTGATTTTAGACCCGACATCTTGTGCCTTGAGCTGATAAGGACTCACATTTTCAGGAACCCATTTACTTAGCTCTTTAGAATATTTAAACCAAAAACTGTCTCCATTTTTTAGAATGTAGCTACTCGGAAACAGTAAATTTGATGTATTTATAGAGGAATCATAACTCGCTTCAGACACCACGTTAATTAGCGTGCCTTCAGCAACATTATTTGGCAATGTAATTTGACGTGCCCATTGTCCATTCCGTACATGTACTTTTTGAATCATTTCATTGTTGCTAATGACAACAAAGTCATTAACACCATTACTCGGATAGCTCACGACAGGATTGACACGCCATTGATTTATAGCTTTATTGAAAATAAAACGATAGGTCTGACCTTGGCGAATGGTTAACGATTCTAACGGTAAATCTGTGTTGGATGCATCAAGATAAGATACATACCCAGCTTGAGAACTAATCGTAATCACATCTTTATCATTGGCTGATGATGGCAAGCTCAGGTTTTGAACCCAATTACCATTCGATAGATTAAATTGTAAATCACTATACCCCGAAGGGATAAGACCACTGTTTTTATTGGTATTTGGCGTCAGAACGGTACTTGCAACAACACCACTCAAAAGACACGTTGCGACGAATAGCGATATTTTATTTTTCATGAACAGCTCTTATTATTAAGTTTAAATTTATAGTGTGCAAATTGTATAAATAAAGTTTGTTTAATTCTAGTTATCCAAATAACTGATGAGTCAAGCTTAGAACCAACCTTTTTTACCATGGATGATCAAATCTGCACAGCGTAGAGTTTCTTGGCTCAAGCCCCACAAACGATAATCACCAGTAATCGAACCTGTTGGAAAATTATGCGTATAAGCAAAGCTCAGTTCCCGCTCAGGATCACACCAAGCGCCTGACCCATTGTAGCCAATATGACCAAAACCTTGATTGGCACGTTTTCCCAAGGTCAGTACTCTGTGGTAACCCAAACGCCATTTCATTGGAATCGGCATGACTCGGTCTCGCCCATGATTTTGAATGGTACTCAGTGCTTCAAAGGTCGCTGGGTCAATCAGTTCAATATTATTCCATCGTCCGCCTTGAGCCAGCATCGCGTAGATTTTTGCAAGGCTTCTTGCAGTGAATACACCATTCGCAGCAGGAATCATGCTTTGCAAAGTGTCATCGTCAAAAAAGCTAAAACGTGCCATTCCCTTAGGCACCATCGCATCTAGAAAATCTTCAGGGTTTTGCCCCGATAGTTCGATGGCTTTTGCTATTAAATCAGGCTTGTGCTTTTCTCGTGTTTTAAGCTTAGGTTGGTTTTTCTTTTGTTCTGCCTTGAGTGCACGCATGTCTGGATCTTGATAATTGAGCGGTTTTGCAATACGACCAATCTCATTTTTCGGAACACCGAAATAAGCGCCATCGAGTTCAAGCGGTGCAGTAAGATAAAGTTTCATCAAATCCTGTAAAGGTCTTTGTGTTGCTTTTTCCATCGCACCACCGACTAACCATCCAAAAGTCAGTGCTTGATAGGCATTTTGTGAACCGATTTCAAATCGTGGTTGACTCCGTTCCATCACTTGCAACATATGTTGCCAATCAGACATTTCGGATGCTTGACCAATCCTGTTACGTATATCGTACAACCCTGATTCATGGCTCAAGACATGTCTCAGCGATAGCTTTTCTTTACCATACTGAGCAAATTCAGGCCAATAATCCGCAATGGGCTGATCATAATCTAAAAAACGATGACTCACCAAGATATGAACCAGCGTGGCTAGTATTCCCTTACCCGTCGAATAACACACGGATAATGTATCGTTCTTCCATAATTCATTTTTTGACTTTTTGCCTGTATAAATATCAACAACTTTTTCGCCTTTAAAATAGACAGCAAGCGCAGCACCGCCTTGCTCACTACGCGAATCTTGTAAGCGACTAAAATTTGTCGCCAAATCTTTAAATCTTGGATCTACATGGCCTTGATAATTATTATGATCAGCATGCAGGTAATCACGAATCAGTTTCATTACATATCCTTATTGTTATGTTTTTTTATATCGAGTTTCATGTATTTAATCACAACTTAAATAGAACAGCTTAAATAGAATCGCTCTCACAACTATTGATAAAGCCAACTAAAAATTCATCATGAAAATTATGAATATCAAATTTAATCTCGTTGTACAACGCTGCTTATACAAAACATCGCCTTTCATCTAATGTTAGAATCATTTACATCAAATCGAAAAAAGCCCAAACCTTGTGTTCAGGCTTCTTGTTCTGATTATAGTGTTTTCAAAACACCCGCCACATGTGGCTTCTGTGATTTCTCATTGCGAATTAAAATATGGGTATTGCCATTTTGTTCAGCTGTTAAAAACTCAACTTTGGATGGTAAAAACATCGGCAGTTTAAAATGAACATCTGCTTCATAGGCATCTGGCAACTCTAAACTTGCCAATGCACGCGCTTTACTCCACATACCATGTGCAATCGCCTGCTTAAAGCCAAATGCTTTTGCAGTGACAGCATGAATATGAATCAGATTAAAGTCGCCAGATGACATTGCATAACGGCGACCTGTATTTTCTGCAACATCCCAGACCGCTTTTAACTGATAATCGGGCACGCTTTCTTCTTTGAATTTAGGCTGTACAATGCCTTCTGTTTTTTGACGCGCCAGATAAGTGGTTAGACCTTCCATCACCACTTCACCATTAATTTTAGCTGTGGTTAAAAAGTCAAACTGAAGTCCTTTATCATGTGCTTTGAGCTCACCAAATTTGCAAGATAGCGTCATCGTTTCATTCACGCCAATTTTCCGCGTTTGTTTGACCACATTCCGAATGTGAACCAAACCCAACAATGCAAATGGGAAAGCTTCTGTGGTCATCATATGCATTTGTAGGCTTTGCGACACAACTGCCAAATAGGTCGCAGGAACATAGCCATTTTGCTGATAACCACAAATTTCATTGTAGGCTTTTAAATGTTTTGAGTCGGTTTTAAATGAATCCACCACATACTCAACCTGCGGTAGTACTTTTTCACCTTTAGGCTTTTTAAAAATTAAGCCTTGAATTACTTTTGGATAAGCCAAGTACGGTTTTGGCAGTTGACTAAAATGACGAGTATTCATACCAGACCTTTCAATTTTTATATTTTAATAGACTCAAATTATTATCTTCCATCCAAACAATGAAATTTAACAATTTGCTTAGGATCAACATTTTAACTACGTATCAAAACAAAAATTTTGAAAAAATAACTCAAAACTCAGGTTTGAAATACGCTTAGGATTAAAGTTTTCTGTCTTATATGTAACACAAGCCCTTCTATTGAGAAAGGCTTGTGACATCCGATCATATGTATGCATGATCAAATTGAAGAATGGGGAGCTAATATTAAGTACCTAGTATTAAGTAACTAGTATTAAGCACCTAACAGGCTTTGACCGCACACGCGTACCACATTGCCGTTCAAACCTGTAGAAGCTGTAGATGCAAATAATGCAATCGTTTCAGCCACATCAACAGGCTGACCACCTTGGCTCATAGAGTTCATACGACGTCCTGCTTCACGAATAGCAAATGGAATCGCTGCCGTCATTTGTGTTTCAATAAAACCAGGTGCTACAGCATTGATGGTGACACCATTTTTCAAGATGGGTGCGGTGAATTTAACCAAGCCAATCACACCTGCTTTTGAAGCAGCATAGTTGGTTTGACCTAAGTTACCGGCAATGCCTGAAATTGAAGACACACATACAATGCGTCCATTTTCATTTAAGCCTGAATTTTCAAGTAAATAATCATTCACGCGTTCAATCGCAGCCAAGTTGATATTGATCACCAAATCCCAAAGCTCAGGCTTCATATTTGCCAAAGTTTTGTCGCGCGTAATTCCTGCATTGTGAACAATAATATCTAGTCCACCTTGCTGATCTGCTGCAGTCTTAATCTTCTCACCTGCATCAGCCGCAGTAATATCAATGGCTAGCGTTGAACCACCAATTTCACTTGCCACACGATCCAAATCTGCTTGTTGTTGAGGAACATCGAGACAAATCACATGCGCGCCATCACGAGACAAGACATGTGCAATCGCCTCACCAATACCTCGACTTGCGCCTGTAACAACAGCGGTCTTACCTGCAAGTGGTTTAGTCCAATCCACATCAAGCACAGTTGCCTTAGACACACGAATCACTTGACCAGATACATAGGCAGAACGTGGTGACAATAAGAAACGTAAAGTCGACTCCACATTTGAAGCTGCATCTTGATCCACATACACCAATTGCGCTGCAATACCTTTTTTAAATTCCTTACCCACAGACTTTACAAAACCTTCAAGCGCACGTTGAGCAATCGCCTGTTTAACTGTCGGAGCTTGCTCTGGCGTTAAACCGACTACAATGACACGACCTGAAGCTTGAATCTGACGCGCGATTGGATTAAAGAATTTATGTAATTCATTTAATTGTTCTGAATTTTGAATCCCTGAAGCATCAAACACGACAGCTTTAAATTTTGATTCTTTATCGCCCTCATTGAACGCACCGACATTTAAACCCACCTTAGCTGCCGCTTGTTGTAATTCTGAATTATTTCCTGCATATGTATTGGCATGAATATTCGCAAGAACTTGAGCAATATCACCAGAAAGTTGGCTAGATGGTGCAGCACCTAAAAGCACAGCACCTTGAATCACAGGTGTAGGAGAAGTAAAACGATCTAATTCAAGTGGGGTTGGTAAACCTAAATTTTTAATGACAAATTTACCAATTGGAGATTTTGAAAATGCTTGATATTGGTCAGTCATGAATGTGATCTCTCGACAAAGTAATTTATAGTGGATCTAAGTGCGTTTCGAACTTCTATGTAATCTCAAACACTTATAATATAAATGATCCATCTGTTTCAGATAAATAATACTTGAGTTAATCTATGTATGTCTTGACCTGAACGTTTTGTTAAATGTCATTATAGTCAATTCGACTACATTTCAGATATGCTAATCTACAGTCCTAGAATATCGTAAATATGCTTGGAAAAGCCTTATGAGCAAAACAACTCAAGAAAATCCAACAGTCGAAAATTCTGCCAAAGAAACAGTGTCAAATACATCAAAAACTCGCTCTAAAGCAAGTTCAAGTACACAGACAGCTTCGACTAACACAAATACTTCAAAAGCTTCAGCTATGCGTTCTACAACTAAGCCACGCAAAAGTAGCCCTGCTAATACAAAAACATCAACGTCTAAAGCAACAATCAAAATTAAATCTTCTGCTCAACAGGATAAAACTATGAGTCAAAATACTGTACGCCGTGTTGCAATTATTGGGGGAAATCGTATTCCCTTCGCTCGCTCAAACGGTGCTTACTTCACAGCAACCAACATGGATATGTTTACTGCAGCATTAAATGGGTTAGTTGAGCGTTTCAACTTAAAAGGTCAGCGTTTAGGCGAAGTGGTTGCAGGTGCTGTACTTAAACATAGCCGTGATTTCAACATGACGCGTGAATGTGTTTTAAATACAGAACTGGCACCTGAAACTCCAGCTTATGACATTCAGCAAGCATGTGGTACAGGTTTACAAGCTGCATTTTTAGTGGCGAACAAAATTGCCCTTGGTCAAATTGAAGTCGGTGTTGCTGGTGGTGTAGATACCACATCTGATGCGCCCATTGCTTTTGGTGATGGTCTTCGTAAAGCTCTACTAGAACTGAATATTGCCAAAACAGCTAAAGATCGCTTAAAAGCCCTGACTAAAATCAATGTTAAGGATTTACTCGATGCGCCTAAAAATGGTGAGCCACGTACAGGTTTATCGATGGGTGATCATCAAGCAATCACGACGCTTGAATGGGGTATTTCGCGTGAAGCTCAGGATGAACTTGCCGCTTCTTCACATCAAAAAATGGGCAAAGCATACGAAGAAGGTTTCTTCGATGATTTAATTACACCATTCTTAGGTCTTGAGCGTGATAATAATTTACGACCTGATTCATCTGTAGAAAAACTTGCAAAACTTAAACCTGCTTTTGGTAAAGGTGATGCTCGCACCATGACTGCGGGTAATTCAACGCCACTGACTGATGGTGCTTCATGTGTACTTTTAGCTTCTGAAGAATGGGCAAAAGCCAATGGTCATGAAATTTTAGCGTATCTTTCTTTCTCTGAAACTGCTGCGGTTGATTTTGTAGAGAAAAAAGAAGGTTTGTTAATGGCGCCTGCTTATGCTGTTCCACGTATGTTGGATCGTGCTGGTCTCAAATTACAAGATTTTGATTATTATGAAATTCACGAAGCATTTGCATCTCAAGTGCTTTCAACGCTTAAAGCGTGGGAAGATCCAAAATTCTGTAAAGAGCGTTTAGGCTTAGATGCACCATTAGGTTCTATCGATCGCTCTAAATTAAATGTAAAAGGCTCATCACTAGCTGCTGGTCATCCATTTGCTGCAACTGGTGGTCGTATCATCGCAACAGCTGCAAAATTGATTCACCAAAAGGGTTCAGGTCGTGTGCTCGTTTCGATCTGTGCTGCTGGTGGGCAAGGTGTAACTGCAATTATTGAAAAATAATCGCGTAGTAGTTCAGTCAAAAAGCACCTCGATTGAGGTGCTTTTTTGTTTTCTTTTTAGGGTATTTAATGGTGATTGATAGCTCATATTTAGAGGGATTAATCATGACTTCTCACTGAAAGTTCAACGATGACGTTTTATTTCATTATTGAATAACAACATAACCCATTTTGGCTTCGATCAAGTCATAACACCATTGAAAGATAAAGGTATACACCAATATACACAGGGTCAAACTGAAATCTAGAACAATAGCTTCCCATAAATTCATTTTCATTGCATAAGCTAACATTGGAATTGTCGCAAGCATTAAACCACCTTCAAAACCAATCGCATGCAGGACACGTATTTTTACAGTTCTTTTGAGTTGATGTTTTGCTTCGAATTTCTCAAAATAATGGTTAAACACCATATTCCAAATCACGGACGTCACCGCCATAACAATACCGAGAACCCCAGTAACCTCTAATGGCATTTCAAAAATATAACTCAAGGCAAGCGCAATAATCACTAACAGGATGATTTCATAGCTCAAGGCATGAACAATCCTTCTTTTGGAAAAAAACATTTTAAATCTCTCTTTATAAGAATAAATATATTGCTGGAGATATTATTTTATAAATTTAGATGATTCGAGTTAGAATCTTTCAATATTATTGATAGATGGCTTTGTTTGCAGGAAGCACAATGAATATTAATCAAGAACAACTCACCATTTTTAAAACCGTGATGGAATTAGGATCATTCTCTGCAGCTGCTCGAGATTTGGGAAAAGTACCTTCTGCTGTAAGCATGGCTATCGCTAATTTAGAGATTGATTTAAATATTCAACTTTTTGAAAGAGTTGGTCGAGAGCCCAAACCTACAGCACAGGCTTTGGTTCTATATGAGAAAACACAACAACTACTCATCGAGATGAGCCAATGGAAACAACATGCGCATGCATTAAGTGAGGGATTAGAGTCGTCCTTAAACATTGTCGTCGTTTCGGAGCTTTTACATACTCAATGGACTGAATATATTGCCTTACTTGAAAATCAATTTCCAAGCTTGCAAGTCAATATTATTACTGCACCGCAAGAAGACGCTTTAAAAATGCTGTTTAACCAAAGTGCTCAACTGGCTTTAATTTTTGAAAGAGAGCATTTAGAGCACGGCGAACAATTTGTAGAGGTGAAAAGAGAAAAACTTGTTCCTGTTGTATCCACCAATCATCCTCTAGCTCAATTTGAACACATTCGATTTGAAGAACTGCTTAAAAATCGGCAAATCGTGGTCGCAAGCCGTGATAAAAACATTAAACCTGAGCTGCTTTACTCAAATCAATATTGGCGGACGGATAATCACCATTCAGCTGCGATGCTGATTTCCGACAATTTAGGTTGGGGGGTTTTGCCCTATCAAATGCTGATTGAAAATCCTTTATTGAGATCAAAACTTAAAATTATGCAGTTGTCAGATTTCACGCCTGAATTTGAATATTACGTGGATTTAGTATGGAATCGTCAAAGTACGCAAGGGGCTGCTGCTCGTTTTTTGATTAATCACCTCAGAAATGTGCGTATTTCAGCTAAATAATCGTATTTTTAAGTTAATTTGAAGCTGACAACAAATCAGCATGTGATATAAAAGCAGTAACAAGTATTTTAACTAAGAATTAAATTGCAATGAAACATACAGCGTTAGACCAATTAAAAGCAATCACCACCATCGTTGCAGATACAGGTGATTTAACGGCAATTGAAAAATTCCGTCCTTTAGACGCAACGACTAATCCATCTTTAATTACGGCTGCAGCGACTCTTCCTGAAAATAAGATTCTCATTGAAGATGCATATGCACAAGCCAAAGCAGAAGGTTTTACTGCTGACTTACTTATCGAACGTACAATTGATATTTTAACGGTTAAATTAGGCGTTGAAATTTTAAAATTAATTGATGGTCGTGTATCCACTGAAGTCGATGCAGCATTGTCTTATGACACAGAAGCAACCATCGAGAAAGCCAAAGAGCTTCTGGCACTCTATAAAGATTACGGTATTGATCAAAATAGAATTTTAATTAAGATTGCTTCGACATGGGAAGGCATTCAAGCCGCGAAATCACTGGAAGCTGAAGGGATACATTGTAACCTCACCCTGTTATTTGGCTTACATCAAGCTAAAGCATGTGCTGATGCCAAAGTCACTTTAATTTCTCCATTTGTGGGACGTATTTTAGATTGGTATAAAAAAGCTGAAGGAGTAGACCAATACCCTATCGAAAAAGATCCAGGGGTTTTATCTGTTAAGCAAATTTATACCTTCTTTAAACAACATCAGATTAAAACAGAGATTATGGGTGCAAGTTTCCGTAGCGTCGATCAAGTACTTGGATTGGCTGGATGTGATTTACTGACCGTTTCCCCAAATCTATTATCTGATTTATCACAAGATGATCGTGAGGTGAAAGCGCAACTTTCTACTGCCGAAGCACTTGAACAACCAATCATTGAAGATACAGTTTTAGATAAAGATCATTTCAAAACAGAAATTGAAAAAGATTTGATGGCGAGCCAATTATTGCAAAGTGGTATTGATGGCTTTATCAAGGCACGCCAACAACTCAATGTTTTATTGCGTCAATCGTTTGGTTTTGATGCTGAAATCGAGGCATAAACGACGCTATAGCTTATCCTCACAAAATCTATCGAATCGAGTCATCTGACTCGATTTTTCATTTTCAAATTGTAATCTAGAAGCGAGACGTCGAGTGTTTGGTATTACTGATATTGTTACATTTATCATTGGCACAGTATTGATCATCGTACTACCAGGACCAAACTCGCTATATGTGATGTCTATAGCAACCCGTTATGGCATTCGAACAGGGTATATCGGAGCGCTTGGGGTCTTTTTTGGCGACTGCATTCTGATTTTGGCTACGGTTTTAGGTGCAGCAACCTTGCTTCATACTTTTCCTTGGCTGTTTATTTTACTGAAAGCCATTGGGGCAATTTATTTATCTTACTTAGGCATAAGGCTCTTTATCGCTGCTTTTCATACATGGACTCGAAAAGCTCAATCTCTTGATTTTAGCTCAAACTCAAAACCAGAAAAATTTCACCCTTTTCGAACTGCACTCACCATTAGCGTGCTGAATCCAAAAGCGATTATGTTTTATTTATCGTTTTTTATTCAGTTTGTCGATCCAAGCTATGCTTACCCAGCATTAAGTTTTACGGTGCTCGCAACTATTCTACAAATCATGAGTATGGCGTATTTGAGCCTATTAATTTTCTCAGGAGTCAGGATCGCTTCTTACTTCAATAGTCGCTATAAACTCTCTGCTCTAGCGGTGGCATCTATTGGACTACTGTTCTGTGGATTCGGAATTAAACTTGCATTCTCAACCCTCTAAAATCCTAATGTTTCTATTCATCTTGAGTAGATTGAATAGGACTAAATCAGATTAGCTTTGATGGATCATTAGCTTTGTAAGGATTCACCTTCACGTCACCATCGAATAACCGTATGATGATGCACATCAGATCGAATTAAAAATACGCTGAATTATTATGCCAAGCTCTTTATCACAATCTTTATTGCAATCTTTATCCAAACTAATTCAAGACTTTTCTATTACCGCTGTCTTTGCGGGATTTATTACTTTTCTCATTGGCATCAGTGTTTCTTCTGTATTGGTCATTCAAGCCGCTCAAATGTTGGGAGCAAACACAGCCCAAATCAGCTCATGGTTTTGGGCATTGGGTTTAAGTATCGGCTTGTCGGGATTAATTCTCTCTTGGAAATTTAAGTATCCAGTTGCAACTTCTTGGTCAACTGCTGGACTGGCACTCATTATTGCAACAGGAAGTGGTTATTCGCTGAATGAGGCAATCGCTGCATTTATCATTAGCGGCATCATCACTGCTATTCTTGGATTCCTTGGCGCGTTTGAGCGCATTCTCAACGTCATACCAAAGAGCTTAACCAGTGTAATGCTAGCAGGGGTTTTACTCAAATTTGGAATCGAAGTATTCGGAACATTACAAACCCATTGGGGATTTATTTTAATTTTATTAGCATCCTATGTTGTATTGAAAAAAGCATTACCACGTTATTGCATTGTCATTACAGTAATCATCGGTTTCGTAATTTGTCCTTGGTTTATGCAATTTCAAATTCCAGATTTAGATTTCTCACTCACTCAACCTGTTTGGATCAACCCAAACTTTACCCTACAAAGCTTGCTTGGATTAGCTATTCCCTTGTTTATTATTAACATGGCTTCGCAATACTTGCCTGGTATCGCAATGATCAAAAGTTATGGTTACCAACCCCATGTTCGCCAGCTTGTAGGATGGACAGGCCTTGCTCAAACTCTATTTGCTCCTTTTGGAGCATTTTCATCGAATATTGCAGCCATCAGTGCCGCGGCAAGCCTCGATGAACAAGCCCATCCTGACCCTCAAAAAAGATATATTGCGGGAATCAGCTGCGGATTCTTCTACATTATGATGGGGTTATTCGCGTCTACTTTGACGACTTTATTGATTTCATTTCCATCTGTCTTCATTGTCGCTTTAGCAGGCATAGCGCTTTTTGCAACGATCGGACATAACATCAGCATTGCTTTTCAGCAAATTGATGAACGTGAAGCAGCATTGATGACCTTCTTATTTTCAGCATCAGGCGTACAGTTTTTTGGAATTGGATCTGCTTTTTGGGGCTTAGTCTTTGGTTATGTGGTTTATCGAATCTTTAAACTCAAGATTTAGACCATTCATTATTAGTGCTGATTTAGAGTCACTATTCCCATAATCCTATGAAACAAATCCTAAGAAACATAAGTTCTAGCGTTAAAAAAAGCTTATTAGTTTTAATAAGCTTTTTGGTCAGTCACAGCATTTTCAAAAATCAGAAATGTCTAGATAGCAGGATATGATCCTGTACCTTCTGGCCAAGGTGTCAGCAATTCAAAACCGTCATCGGTAACAGCAACCATATGTTCCCACTGCGCCGAAAGCGACTTGTCAGCAGTCACGACTGTCCAACCATCTTTCAGCTCTTTGACCTTGGCCTTACCTGCATTGATCATTGGCTCGATGGTGAATACCATGCCCGTTTTCAGCACGATACCCTGACCCGCCTGACCATAGTGCATCACATTGGGTTGTTCGTGATAAACCTTACCAATCCCATGTCCACAATATTCACGGACAATGCTATAGCCCTCACGCTGAGCTACAGATTGAATAGCGAAACCAATATCCCCTAGAGTCGCCCCTAGTTTAACCGCATGGATACCCGCAACCATCGCCTCATACGTTGTATCCACTAATTTTTTTGCTTCAGGCTTGATACCACCGACATAGTACATACGACTGGTATCACCGTAGTAACCATCTTTGATAATTGCCACATCAATATTAATAATGTCACCATCTTCTAATATCGTTTTAGCGGATGGAATACCATGACACACCACTTCATTGGGTGAAATACACGTCGTTTTGGTATAACCGTAATAACCGATATTTGCAGGAATGACCTTTAAGGTTTTAACGATGTATTCATTACAAATATCATCGAGATATTCAGTCGTTACACCAGGCTTCACATACTCACCAATCATCGCCAAAACTTCTGCAGCCAAACGCCCTGAAATACGCAGTTTGGCAATATCTTCTTGAGTTTTGATTGTGATTTTTGATGCTTTCATGTGAGTCACCTCTAAGAACGTTGGACATAGTATATGCCTTTTACTTAAATTTCACAGATTGTTATATTTCTAAAAAAAACCAATCAAGCCTCTCATTGAACAAACTTTAACCAAACAAAAAATATTCACAAATATTCTAAAATCCATAATTCAATATTGTTTCTATTTTTTATTTAACTCATTAATAAATAATTTGTATATTATCAATCAATTAATTTTATTAATTATTAAGTTTAGACCTAAGCCCTTACATGACATACCATTTAACGAACTGAAGCTTCTAAAATACACCCTACAAAAAAAATTCTTTTGCTCTAAAATCGCTTCCTTTTGTTCAAACCACCTCCCATTATGACGAATTTAAGTACTCGGGATATTATTGCTTTAGGTTTTATGACCTTTGCACTTTTTATTGGTGCGGGCAATATTATTTTCCCTCCTATTGTGGCTCAACAAGCAGGTGAACATGTTTGGCTTGCAGCATTTGGTTTCTTAATCACTGCTGTGGGCTTACCTGTGATGACCATTATTGCTTTGTCACGTGTTGAAGGCTCGATTCAAGCGTTGAGTTCTCCGCTTGGAAAAGTTGCAAGTTTAATCTTAACCATTTCATGCTACCTTGCTGTCGGTCCATTATTTGCGACTCCACGTACTGCAACAGTTTCTTATGAAATTGGGTTCTCTTCATATTTTGGAACGTCCGCTTCAAGTTTATTGATCTATAGTGCGATTTATTTTGCATTCGTTACGCTTGTATCGCTCTATCCAAATAAGATTTTAGACACTGTCGGTTATGTCCTGTCACCTTTAAAAATCTTAGCCTTAATTATTCTTGGTGGTTCTGCATTTTTAATTCCTACAGGAATGATTCCAGCCCCTATCGATAACTATGTAGCCAGTCCAATCTCTGAAGGTTTCGTAAATGGTTATTTAACCATGGACACGTTAGGAGCATTGGTATTTGGTATTGTGATTATTAATGCCATTCGTTCACGCGGGGTGACCGATAAAGCACTGATTACCAAATATGCAGTGTACGCAGGTTTGATTTCAGGGATCGGTTTAACCCTTGTCTATCTCAGCTTATTCAAATTAGGCTTAGGAAGTCATGATATAGCGCCGAATGCTGCAAATGGTGCAATCATTCTGCATGCTTATGTGCAACATGCCTTTGGTGATTACGGTTCATTATTCCTCGGTGCAATGATTTTTATTGCGTGTATGGTAACTGCAATTGGACTGACCTGTGCATGTGCTGAGTATTTCTCGCAAATCACAAAACTCAGTTATCAAAAATGGGTTTTAATTCTCGTTGGTTTTGCATTTGTTATTTCAAACTTAGGTTTGACTAAATTAATTGCATTCTCAGTTCCGGTATTAAGTGCAATTTACCCACCTGCAATTACTGTGATTTTACTTGGTTTCTGCTGGAACTTTTTCAATCAACCTTCTCGAGTGATTGCACCCGTGACGGCGGTCGCTTTTGCGTTCGGAATCATTGATGGTTTAAAAGTGGCAGGATTTGAAAATGTTCTACCTCAATGGATTACGCATCTACCACTCAGTGCACAAAACCTCGCATGGCTTATTCCATCATTGATCGTTTTAGTTCTTTGCATTGCTATCGACAAGTTGAAGAAATAACAGATTAAATTGAATGGCGCTTCATAGTTTTACCCAAACCTTGAGCTGCTGGTGAGCAATAATCGTCTCGTTTATCCCACGGACTTTTATTGATTACACTTTAGATTTAATTTTTCCAGATGAACGATTAACAATAAAAATTAAATTTTCTTAAAAATATGATGACAAATTTTTTTTCATCCTTGTAAGTCTTTTGTTACAAGTACTCACTAAAGATGACCCATAACTATTTACGATTCTTCATAAACTCATTCACAAAGTACTCTTCATAAACATTGTATTTTCCTATTTAATTCTGATAGTTAATCCTTATCATGTGATTTAATCCACAATAAATTAAATTTAATCCGAAATTTTTGGTCTTTGTATTTTTATAAAATAAATAAGAATTTTATCAATGGTGTCATATTACTGTCACATTTATATTTCATAATAATGAGTTAAATCTTGCTTTATCTAAAAATATAAGTTAAAACTATAAATACAAATCCGACTAATTTCATTTGAATTGGTCTTCATTTCAACAGGAGGGATGGAGATGTTATCATTACATTTCAATAAGCAAGTCTTCATTAACACCCTGAAGGCAAATAATAATGCTGTAGTTTTTCTAAGTACGACAATAGCTTTAATGCTGACTTTATTGCTTCAAGGTACGATCCAAGGCAACTTAAAACCTGAATTTTTCGCTTATGCATTGGTTGTATCCCTTGCATTCTATACTTGGGCTTTTATTGATTTAAAATTCCGTACTGTCTCAGTAAACGAACAAAATAATACAACTGATTGACAGGTGGATGACCTCGTCATCCATCTTCAATCAGACATTGAATGATCTCAATATAATAAAAACCATAGCAAAAATATCCTTAGTGAACTCTTCATTCTAATCTTTTTACACTCATCCCGAATTACACTCATCCCGAATTAAGTATGATGGATTTCTCACAATTTTTAGATGCTTCTAAGCTACAAATCAAAAAAACTTCTTAAACAAAATTTCGTATGACATCAATAATCAGAATAGTCGTCGTTACCACCTCCCCCAATATTAAAGCAATCATTGCACTGCGCATTTACCATGCTTGAAGCGTAAATTTTCCGAGTTGATGTGGTTGTTTGAATTGATTCGTTGTGTCCTTAAGTAACCCATGCATGGCATAGCTGATAATCGCAAAACTAAAAAACAATAAATTGGTCAATACACAGATCAAATTTACACATTCACTCCAGCTCGAGTAATAAGCCATGACTCCAATAATCAAAGTCGCTGGCGCATATAACAGGCTACGTCTATGCGCAATATCTACATAATAATGCGCTCTAGCAACATCTGAATTTAAGATTTTTACATATTTCCATACACCTGTTACCATGCCTACCCAAAGAAAAACACCACTGAATATAATCGAAATTTTGACTGACCATTCCAATGGTTCTGGATTGAACATACTTCATTCCTCGGTTTATTTTTATTTCCTAAACCTTAAAACAGGATTAAAACGAAGATCTGATGACTTTTAAGTCAATCATTCACCTCTTTAAACGCAGTAAAACGGTATAAATTAAATTTAATTATCACCATTTATACTAGCGCATGACCACACCCTATGAAAAATTAAATATACCCTGTGCAGATCATTATCTCCTGGCTGCACGGTTCTACCCTGTTCAAGCAGATATAAAATTAAAACCGATCCTCATCAGCCCTGCCACTGGCATTACTATGAATTTTTACAATGCCTTTGCAATCTGGTTAGCTGAACAAGGTCACCCTGTCATGAGTTTTGACTTTAGAGGGATTGGTGAGTCCTTATATGGAAAATTAAAAGACTCAAAAGCCAGTATTCAAGATTGGGGACAACTTGATCTACCCGCCATGATCGATGCGTTATGTGAAAAAACAGGTGTAAACCATATTCTAATGATTGGACATAGTGCAGGTGGTCAACTTTTAGGTATCGCTCCAAATCATTGTAAAGTTGAAAAATTAGTTGCGATTGCAGGCTCTACAGGTCATGTTAAAAACTTAACAGGTCGCACCAAACTACTTGCCCCTTTAATGTTTAAGGTGGTTTTCCCAATCGCGCGAATAACCATCGGCTACGGTCCAACTCAAAAGATTGGTATGGGTGAAAACCTACCTAAAGATGTTGCTAAACAGTGGGCAGAATTTTGCAGTCAGCCCGGCTATGTGATCAATGCAATTGGTAAAACCATTTTTGAAGATTACCATGATCAAGTACGGACGCCGATTACAGCTTTATGGGCAACCGATGATGAAATTGCCACGAAAGCAAATGTAAAAGATTTATTAAGACTTTACCCCAATGTAGAGACTCAAATGATTGAAATTGAACCAAAATCATTTAATCAGCATTCAATTGGGCATATGCAGATGTTTAAAAGATCTCATCAGAATATTTGGCCAACAATTTTAGAAAATATTCGAGTTGCATGAATTCTTTAAATATAACTCATCTGAAAAAGTCAACTTAAACAATTTGACCAATAAAAGAAGCCTCACATGTGTGAGGCTTCTTTTATTGCGAAATCTTCATAATCAAAGGACTATTAAGCCAGAGTTGTAATTTTCACTGTCTTAATTCGTGTTTCATCCATTTCAAGAATTTCAAATTTCACTGATTCATGATCAATGATCGTACCCACTTTTACATCACCATTGGTTTTATCTAAGATAAGGCCAGCAACGCTGAAATAACCAGAATCTTCTTGAACCAGATCTAAGTCTAGAATATCAAGCGCCAATTCTAATTGATACAAGTCCAACATACCTGAAGCTTTCCAAGTCGTCTCATCCAACTTCACCAAATCAAGTTGTTCATCCGCATCTGGGAATTCACCCGCGATTGCTTCGAAAACATCTAGCGGAGAAATTAAACCTTGTATGTTGCCATACTCATTGGTCGCGAGAACCAAAGAACCCTTAGAGGTACGTAATGTATTAATGGCATCAATCACCTTCATTTTTTCATAAATGAAGATAGGACGAACTCGTTTAAGTAATTGTTTTAACTGCTCTGGATCATCTAAAGCATCAATCAATTCTTTCGCACGTACAATCGTAATCACTTTATCCAGTTGACCACGACATACTGGAAACAAGCTGTGCGGTACCGAAAGTACTTGCTCACGAATGGCTTCAACATCATCTTCAATATTGACCCAAGAAATTTGATTTCGAGGTGTCATAATCGAAGCAACTGGACGCTCAGCAAGTGAGAGTACCCCACCCACCATATATCGTTCTTCATCACCAAACGCTGCATTTGAATCATCAGCATTGTCATCACCTACGCTTGCATCAAGCTTGCTGCCCATCAACTTTAAAATTGAATCCGCAGTGCGATGACGAAGTGGGATTTTTGCTTCGTTCTTCTCTTGATTACGACTAGAGAATTGGTTAAATGCTTCAATAACAATCGCAACACCAATACCTGAATAGATATACGCTTTAGGGATATGAAAACCAAATCCTTCTGCGATTAAACTTACACCAATTAATAATAAGAAACTTAGGCACAAAATCACAACCGTTGGATGACGATTTACAAATTTGGTCAACGGCTTAGATGCGATTAACATCACGACCATTGCAACCACCATCGCAACCATCATCACGTAGATGTTATCTACCATACCAATTGCAGTGATCACAGAATCTAGTGAAAATACAGCATCAAGAATCACGATTTGCGCGACAACAACTGTAAATCCAGCATATACGACATTTGAAGTTGCTTTGATCTCAGGCTTACCTTCCATGATTTCATGTAGCTCAGTAACGGCTTTATATACAAGAAATAAACCACCAAACAACAGAATCAAATCTCGCCCTGAAAATGTTAAATCAAATACGGTAATCAATGGTTCGGTCAACGTGACCAACCATGAGATTGCAAACAGCAAACCCAGACGCATGAATAATGCGAGTGATAAACCAATGACACGTGCTTTATCACGTTGTTCAGGAGGGAGTTTTTCAGAAAGAATTGCGATAAATACGAGGTTATCAATACCTAGAACAATCTCTAGGATAATTAAAGTAATTAATCCAACCCAAATACCCGGATCTAATAGAAACTCCATATCAGATCTCCGTCTTCTTATTATTTAAATATGATGCAAAAAAATTTAACCAACACGGCGATGGATCCACAACAGATACCTTTTCAACTATAGATCTTGCTATTATGCATAAGAATTGTGATTTGTAATCAACAGATCATAAAAAAAATTATTTTTTTACATTTGATTGATCTAAGTCGAAAATTTAGATCTACCTTCAAACTTAAATTTGCATCTATAAAAGAATGATTATAATAAAAATTTCTTAATTGTTTAGAACCTAGATTAGCATTGGATTTGCCATAAAATCAGAGTTAATCTCAAGTTCAGACGGCTCCTTTCTATGCTAGCTAGCTTAATCATCAGCAAAATATAGATATCACATACCTTCCTTAGTCGCGTAAAATGCCATTTACAAAAAATATTTTTAATCTCAATTGCATATATGATTATCTTTACAATTTTATGAATACTTGATAATTACTATCCATAGTTAGCGACTTTTTATATATATTTTATCTATTTTACCCATAAGCTATTGAAGATATATTGATTTGTGTAAGAATTATCTATTAATATAGCTACACGCAAATAAAACGATTTATCAATAAAAACAATATTAAGGACACAACAATGTCAAAAAAATATGCTAAGTTTTTACCGACTTACGATTCATTTAATTTGGAGAATTTTCCATTTTATTGGGTATCTCAGGTTCATTCACAGTACGTCCTTAACGTCGATCACGTTCTTAAAAAGTATGGTGTTGATAATTCTCGACGCAGATTACTGCTCGCTCTTTCGACTAAACCGAATGCAAGTGTGTCAGAGCTGTCAGAAATGATCGTTTCTAAAATGTCGACCACCACTAAAATTGTGTATCGCTTAAAAGACGAAGGCTTTGTAGACACTTATTCTTGTCAAAATGATGCACGGATTACACGTGTCATACTCACCGAAAAAGGTACTGAAATGACGATCAAAATATCTGATCTGATGAGTGTGGTACTCGAACAATCTTTTGATGGCTTAACACCATTACAAATAGAAAAAATGATCGATAGTTTGAAGCATATATTTAAAAATTTATCTCATTAATGACAATACAATAAGTGGCGCATAAATTTAAAAGTTCGAAGCATATATAGCAACTGGCATAGATTAAAAGAAACCTAATTGATTAGGGCTTACGGTTTTTGAAGGCTTAGGACAGTAAAAACATTCAAACTCATCCACTGGAAATCCTTGGATGAATGTTTGAATATCTGTCGTTTTAAGACTTAACCACTCTTCCAATCTGTCGTGTGGAATAATCACAACTGAACGCTTCACATCTCCCGGCTCATGAAATTCTTTCATCATCGCATGATCAATCGCATCCATCGTAATCATGGTTGCTGAACGTATGATCTGATCTCCAATGCTGACAATCTCATATAACGCAGCAATAAAAAAAGCTTTTCCATCTTTACGACGTACACCCCACCGTTGTGCACGCCCATTGACGTATTTCATTTCATAGAATTCTGTAATGGGTATCACCCCGAAATTATGCTTGAGAAATGACCCTTGAAAACTACTTTTCTCTGCTAAGGTTTCATTTCTGGCATTGTAAGTAAACTTGATATCAGTTTTTTCATTTGCCCATTTAGGAATTAATCCAAAATTAACCAACCGCCATTCCAAGCCTTGTTCGGATTTAAACAGTAATGGAGTCTCGTAATTTGGATATATTTCAAGTTCATAATTAAAATTTATTTCAGGTAATTGTAGTTCTGGTATTTGTTGGAGTGTGATCGGCTTGAAGTTTGCGCACATGTAAAGGATCAACTCTTAATTCATTTAGCTTAAGTGAATGTTAACTCAAATTTAAAGCCAAACAATCTATCAAAAATGAAACAATTTTAATCTTTAGAAACTTTCAATAAAAAAGCCTCCGAAGAGGCTTTTTTACTAGACAGGATTAATCACCTGTATAACCTTTTAGCTTTAAACGTGCAGCATGTAGCAATGGCTCTGTATAACCTGCAGGTTGCTCTCCACCTTTAAAGATTAAATCAGATGCCGCTTGGAATGCATAACCATCAAAGTTAGGTGCCATTGGCGTATAAAGCGGATCATTGGCATTTTGCTGATCTACAATGACAGCCATACGTTTAAGTACTTCTTCAACTTGCGCTTTAGTCACAACACCATGACGCAACCAGTTTGCAACGTGTTGAGACGAAATACGTAAAGTCGCACGATCCTCCATTAATCCAACATCATTGATGTCTGGCACTTTAGAACAACCTACACCTAAATCGACCCAACGAACCACATAACCCAAGATCCCTTGGCAGTTATTTTCAAGTTCTTTGATTTTTTCTTCTTCAGTCCAGTTGGTGTCTGTCGCTAAAGGAGGCGTTAAAAGATCATCTAAAGACAATGCTTCAGTTTCTTTTAACTCTTTTTGACGTTGCGCTACACTGATTTGGTGGTAATGCATTGCGTGGATGGTTGCACCTGTTGGTGATGGAACCCATGCACAGCTTGCACCTGCTTCAGGATGCTCAGTTTTAGATTTGTACATGTCAAGCAACATATCTGGTTTTGGCCACATGCCTTTACCAATTTGCGCTTTACCACATAAACCCGTTTGTAAACCGATCATCACGTTACGGTTCTCATACGCTGGGAACCATGTTTGCGCTTTCACTTCGCCTTTACGAACGAATGGACCTGCTTCCATAAATGTATGGATTTCATCACCTGTACGGTCCATGAAACCTGTATTAATAAAGATGGTACGGTCTTTCGCTTGTGCGATACAGTTCTTCAGGTTTACAGATGTACGACGCTCTTCATCCATAATACCAATTTTCAGCGTCTTCGCAGGTAAACCTAGTGCTTGCTCAGCACGTTCAAATAGTTCAACTGCAAATGCAACTTCTTCAGGGCCATGCATTTTTGGTTTAACGATGTACATAGAACCTTTACGCGAGTTCTTGATTTCGTTTTCACCTTTGATATCTGCAAAAGACAATAATGGCGTGATTAACGCATCCATAATACCTTCGTAGATCTCAGCGCCATCTACAAGAATCGCTGGGTTTGTCATTAAGTGACCTACGTTACGCAGTAACATCAATGAACGACCGTGCAGTTTAGTTTCACCACCGATTAAGTTCTTGCATGTACGGTCTGGGTTTAATGCACGAGTAACCGTTTTACCGTTTTTCTCGATAGATTCTGTTAAATCGCCACGCATTAAGCCTAACCAGTTACGGTAGCCTTCAACTTTTTCTTCAGCATCAACAGCCGCAACAGAATCTTCCAAATCCTGAATGGTGGTGACAGCAGATTCTAAGATTAGATCTTTAACGCCAGCCGCATCAGTTTGACCAATTGGGCTTGTTGCATCAACAGCAATAATGACGTGCAAACCGTTGTTTAAAAGAACGATTTCGTTGGGCGCAGCTTCTTCGCCGTTATAACCAACAAATTGTGCTTCATGCGCAAGTGTAGTTTGTGAACCATCTTTCAAGGTTACAACCAATTGGTTGTTTTGGACTGCATACTTCGTTGCATCTGCATGCGAACCATTTGCAAGCGCAAAGTTTTCATTTAAGAAGTTTTTAGCAAACTCGATAACTTTAGCACCACGTATAGGGTTATAACCTTTACCTTTTTCTGCGCCACCCTCTTCTGGGATCACATCAAAGCCGTAAAGCGCGTCATATAAAGAACCCCAACGTGCGTTAGCTGCGTTTAAGCAGTAACGTGCGTTACGTACAGGTACCACCAATTGTGGACCTGCCAATAATGCAATTTCTTCATCTACATTTTCAGTGGTAATTTGAAAATCTTCTACTTCTGGTAGCAAGTAGCCAATTTCAGTTAGGAACGCTTTGTAAGCACCTAATTCAAATTTATTATTGCGATGCCATTCATCAATTTTGGCTTGAAGGTCATCACGCTTAGCAAGTAATGCTTTATTTTTTGGACTAAGATCAACAACAACTTGTTCAAAGTTTTTCCAGAATGTTTCACTGTTTAAACCTGAACCTGGTAAAGCTTCATTTTCGATAAAATCGTAGAGTTCTTTAGCAATCGCTAACTTGCCTTTTTGAATACGTGCAGTCATTGTCTTTCCTGATATTGCTACTTTTTATACAAGAGATTCTTAGTATACCCATTTATACTGAGCTGAATAGTAATATCACATTCCTAAATAGCGAGCATTTTAAAATCAACACATGATATGTTTGAGCGACTAAAAAGCTCTGGAAATATGATTTAAATCAACAATTCGAATCTTTATTTACACTATATAGTTTTTCTTAAAATCAACATTAGACTAAAGTGCCGATTTCAATCGATATCTAGCGTACATCAGCTTCTTTGTTGAATTTGCGACCAATCTGATTAAGCCATGAATCTTTGAATTTGTCGATAACTGCTCAGTAACTCATCCATAGATCTAAGCGATCATACGCTGATATGCCGATAAAAAAAGCAACAATGTATCAGCTCATGATTTTGTTAAAAATTAAATAGAAGCTCTTAGACACTATTAAAACTTTAAAGAATCAGGTGCATTATTTCTATCTGGTTCTTCAAGCTGAGATTTGGAAGAAAGGATTAAAATTCGCAACCAAATAAAATCGACTAAATTATTCCCACTATATAGATTCAAATTTAGTTAATATCCATTAAAAAGGAGACATAAAGTCTCCTTTTTTTAAACAAAACTTAAGCTTAAAACTGCTCTACTGCACTTTTTTCAGTCGATGTGATTTGCTTATGTTCAGATTGTAGGTATTCGTCTGATTGCATTTCTAACAAGCGTGAACGTGTACGCTCAATCTCAAAAGCTAAACGCTCACCACTATAAATATCAATAATATTGGCATGGGAAGTCAAAATCAGCTTCACGCCACGGTCATAAAACTCATCAACCAAGTAAATAAAACGGCGTGTTCCTTCAGATAATACATCATTCAAATCAGGAACATTACTCACCAAAATTGTATTATAAATATTGGCAATTTCAATGAAGTCCGCAGGACTACGCGGCTTCATACAGAGTTCTCTAAACTCACACCAAAGTACATCTTCAGTATGCCCAATCGTTTCAATTAAACGATTATTAATGGTGATCGGCTCACGACTCACCGTTTGAGTCTGAGTCAAAGCCGCGAATCGCTCTGAAATCCAAACTTGATGTTCTTCGGTCAGCGGTGACTTAAACAATTGTGCTTGTTTTAGAACTCGTAGACGATAATCCACACCCGCATCAACATTCAAAATTTTACAATTCTTCTTCACCATTTCAATGGTAGGAATAAAACGGTCACGGTGAATGCCATTTTTATATAAACCGTCTGGTGCAATATTTGATGTTGCCACTAAGGTAATGCCGCGATTAAATAATTTTTGGAACAAATCACTAATGATCATCGCATCGGTCACGTTAGAGACAAAAAACTCATCAAAACAAATGACAACAGCTTCTTTATAGATTTGATCGGCGACGATATCGAGGGGATTCTGCTTGCCCGAATTTTTATTCAACTCTTTGTGTACATGTTGCATAAAGTGATGAAAATGCATACGCATCTTACGGCGGAATGGAATGGAATCATAAAACTGATCCATTAGCCATGTTTTACCACGTCCTACACCACCCCACATGTACACACCTTTAGGTGGGGTTTGACGACGAAAACGGCGAAATGCCTTTTTAGAGGCTTTGTAGCGGTTGATCAACTCTTCCCATACACGATTCAACTCATGTACTGCTTCCGCTTGAGCATCATCAGGCATAAATTGCCCTGAAGATATCGCTTGCGCATATCGTTCAGACGGTGAATAAATGGTGCTATTACTCGTGTTTGGTACTGAATTTTGATCTAACATAACATTTATATACTATTTTTTGGGCTAGTGAAATTATATAGAAATAATTAAAAAGTTAAATAAAACTTTGGGCTTAGCAAAAAAGCCAATAATATTTTAAATGATCTATATTGCGCTATTTTCTATATTGGCGTGGACTGTGACCAAACCAACGTTTAAATGCATGATTAAAAGCCGAAGGCTCCGAATAGCCAAGCATTTCCGCTATACGCTCAATCGACACACTATGATCATCAATCAACTTAAGCGCTTTATGTCGAATCAATTGTTCACGTATATCTTTATAACTGGTGTTATGTTGCTTTAATTGATGACGTAAAGTGCGCTCTGGAATATTCAAGGCTTGAGCTGTCTCAGCCATACTCGGGATATATCCACGTTGAATATCTAAAAAATCACGCACACTTTCAATCAAATGAGTTTGCAGTATGTCATCAGTTTGAAATCGAATGATTTCATTCTGACACTTATCTTCGTACAATCGAAAAGTGATTGCATCTGAAGATGGTATCCCAACCTCCAAAATGGATGGTTGAAAAACAAACCGCGCATAATCACAGTCGAAATATAACTCTTTTCCATAGTATTGCTGGAACTTAGACAGCATATCTGCATCTTGAGGCGGGGAAAATGGCAATTCCACTCTAATTTCAGGAAAACCTAAACCCGCCATCATGTGAATTTCTTGTAGAAACTTAAGCGTTCCTGAAATTTCGCAATGTGCTCTAAATAATCCAAGTGACTGATCTAAAAGCTGAGATTGATATTCTAAAGCAACATAGTCAGATTTTTTTTTCAATAATAAATGCCCTGACAAATGTGTCAAAGACTGATATTGAATGGCATTTTTTAATGCTGTCTCTACAGTTGAGCTGGTCAGTAATAGCATTAACAGTGACCCATATCCTGCTAGCGCATAATGTTGACCAATGTCTAATCCTAATTCAGGTGCAATATCTTTCGCGATAGCACGCAATATATCCCATTCTAAATCTGGATGAATCACAGCAGCGGGATCGAATGAATCTGCTTTTAAACCAATTTGCTTTAATCGTTGATCCACAGGTATTCCTGCTTGACGCATTCCCTGTATCAAATACATTAAACCTAAAATTGATCGTTTCATGTTGCATGAATTAAATAGGACATGACTCGTTTTAACTTAAATCGAGACCAAACGATATTGCCGAAAATATCAATTTTAACTGTCTTGAATATCATGTTGTTTTGAGCTGAGTTTGTTTAAGATACTTTAAAAGAAAAATATGGAATAAGTTTAATGCAAGCAAGCCATGACCAAAATCAATCCGTTCAAGCTCTACAAAGTACATTAACTTCACCAGAAAAATTTAAGGTGGCCATTATAGGCTCTGGTTTTGGTGGGCTGGCAGCCGCTATCAGACTTCTACAAAGTGGTATAAATGATTTTATCATTTTAGAAAAAGCGGATGATGTCGGTGGAACTTGGCGTGAAAACCAATATCCTGGTGCTGCTTGTGATGTTCAGTCGCATATGTATTCCCTGTCCTATGCACCCAAAACGGATTGGTCGAAGCGCTATGCGGAAGCCCCTGAAATTTTCCAATACATTCAGAGTTTGATCAAAGACTTTCAACTCAAACAATATATTCGCTTCAATCACGAGGTGACATCAACACGTTATGATGAAAATCTATGCCAGTGGAGTATTGAGACGAAACAAGGTTCAAACATTCAAGCTCAATTTTTAATTTTTGCTTCTGGCCCTTTGCATGTTGCACAAATTCCTAAAATTAAAGGCATTGAAAAATTTAAGGGCAAGGTTTTCCATTCTTCACATTGGCAACATGATTATGATTTAACAGGTAAAAATGTTGCTTCGATTGGTACAGGTGGAAGTGCGATTCAATATATCCCTGAAATCGCCCCACAAACCAATCAACTCTATGTATTCCAACGCACAGCAGCATGGGTGATCCCCCGTGATGAACGTGCTTACAATCCTCTCGATAAAAAATTATTTGCAAAATTTGATTGGTTCCGTAAATTACATCGTGCTCGCCTTTATTGGTCAAATGAATCCCGCGTTGTTCCGATTGTAAAACCAAAAATGATGAAGGCAGGACAAAAGCTTGCTGAACTCTTTATCAAATACCAAGTGAAAGATGAAGCCATCGCGGCAAAACTTACCCCTGACTACACCATGGGCTGTAAACGAATTTTAGTTTCTAATAAGTATTTTCCTACCTTTAATCGCCCAAATGTTGAACTCATCACAGACGCCATTCAAGAGCTGACCGAAGACAGCATCATTACCAAAGATGGTCAAGAACGAAAGATTGATTGTCTCATTTATGGAACTGGCTTTATTACCGATCCTAGAATTTACCTAAAATCTTTTGAATGCATCGGCGAAAATGGACTTGAACTCAAAGATGCATGGAAAGAAGGTGCGGAAAGCTTTTATGGCATAGCAACCAAAGGTTTCCCGAATTTATTTCAATTGTTAGGGCCCAATACCGTTCTAGGTCATAATTCTGTAATTTTCATGATTGAATCCCAAGTCAATTATATTGTTCAACTGATTCAATCTGTTGAAAAATATCGTACGCAAGCTGTTGTGGTGAAAGACAAAGTTCAAGATGATTTTAATGCACATATTCAGAAACAATTTACTGGCACCGTATGGCAGTCAGGTTGCGTGAGCTGGTATCAACAAGAGGGTGGTAAAAACTTCTCATTATGGCCCTCTTATACTTGGAAATATTGGTTAAACACTAAGAAACCTAATTTAGCGGATTATCGTTATTTGAATCCTAAAGCCTAAATTTTTAAGCCATACCAAAGCTCAATATATGCATATAAATCGCATTATTATGAATAAAAAGTCATTTTAACTTAAGCATTAGTGGTCATAATAAACAGGAATAAACTTCCTGCTTAATGATATGCAATCTCTGTGGCTTATTTTCCAACTTTTATTTTGTTTATTTTTAGGGTTCGTTTTCGCAAGACGCTTGCCGAAATGGTTTGAAGCCCTGTGCTTTAAAGTTCTACCTTATTTTACATACTTATTATTGATCGCTATTGCGATCGAGTTTTCGCACACATTAAATAATATTGCGAGCCCTGGATTGATCTTAACTAATGCCATAACCATTGCATTATTGACATCGATCGGCGCGTTTGGTTGTTGTTATCTGCTTTACAAAATGATTGGCGTACAACCCACTCAAGGCAAGGTTTCAACGGATTTACTTTTTAAGTCTTTAATTAACATCAGTTATGCATTTATTGCATTGGGCATTGGTTATGGCATTGCAGAGATTGGCTTAAGATTTGATTATCAAATCCTATTCAGCTCGTGGAACTTACTACTCGTTTTCATGTTCTTAATTGGTCTAGACCTCGCCTACTCTCCACTGGATCGTTCATGGCTCAATTGGAAAATTTTACTGGTGCCATTCGGCTGTATCTTGGGATCACTGCTTGGCGCATTTGCATCCATGTTACTTATTCAAAATATTAGCCTCAAAGATTTGATCATGCTGTCACAAGGTTATGGCTTTTACTCTATGACAGGCATCGTCGTCACTGAATTAAGAAATGCTGAACTAGGCAGTATCGCGTTGATGAATGATCTGTTTAGAGAAATATTTGCCATTTTATTTATGTATTTGATTGGCTGGCGCTATCCACGCTCGGCAATTTCTTCAGCAGGTGCAACTGCGATGGACGTGACTTTACCCATGGTGAAACAGTCATGTGGAAATGAGTTTATACCACATGCGATGGTCAGTGGGTTTATCCTTTCAGTACTCGCACCGATTATTGTGAGTTTATTGGCTGCATTTTAAAATCAATATGTCTTGCAAAATATCATTCAACAAAAAATCAGCTCATTGAGCTGATTTTTTAAATTTAAATTAATGCTTATTACTTCGACAAAGCTTTTTCTATATCTTCTTCTAAAGCTTCAGGCTTGGTGGTCGGTGCGTATCGATTGAGCACTTTACCATCTTTGCCAATGAGAAATTTAGTGAAGTTCCATTTGATCCCGCTCCCCAAAACCCCTTTACTGTTATTGGTCAGGTAACGAAAAATCACATGCGCATTGGCACCCTTCACATCTACTTTGGCGAACATCGGGAAAGAAACACCATAATTTTTCTGACAAAAACTGCCGATTTGGTCATTCGATCCTGGATCTTGCCCCCCAAACTGATTACATGGGAAGCCCAAAACTTCAAACCCTTGGTCTTTATACTTCTGATACAGCTTTTCTAAACCAGCAAACTGGGGTGTAAAACCACACTTGCTTGCGGTATTTACAATCAACAACACTTTCCCAGCGTAGTCAGAAAATTGTTTATTTTGTTCATTTAACAACTCAGCTTCGAACTGATAGATGTCTGTCATGGATAGGTTTCCTCATCATTTTTTTCTTGTGTCTTGAGTTCTAATGACGCTGAATTTACACAATAACGAAGCCCTGTAGGCTCTGGACCATCTTCGAACACATGCCCCAAATGCGCATCGCAGTTATGGCAAATGATTTCAGTACGGTACATGCCTTGTGTAAAATCATCTTGTTCTTCAACCACTGTCGGTGTGATTGGTCTAAAAAAGCTTGGCCAACCGCAACCACTGTCATATTTGGTTTCAGATGAAAATAACTGTTCTCCACAGCAACGGCAAGTGTAAATTCCCGATTGTTTGGTATTCCAATATTTACCTGTAAAAGCTTGTTCCGTCCCCTTCTGACGGGTAATACGGAACTCTTCAGGTGATAACTCTCTTTGCCATTCACGGTCTGATTTATTGATCTTACCCATGATTACGTCCCTTTATATCGTGCATTAAAATAGGATAATCCTATATTTACGTCATTCATTTTCAAATTTCTAGTATTAATTTTACAAATTACAAAACATATAAAAGGATTTTAAAAGCAAAAAGGAAGCAAATTAATCTCAACAAAGTAAGCAATTCTTAGTTTGCATGCTTTTTTGTGAGCAAAATAAGTGTTAATCTAGAGTAATTCTTGCTCAGGATTAAAAAATGTCGCAGAAAAAAAGCGTAATTTTTAAAAATCTGCTTCCTGTGATTAAACAATATCAACAGGCAGGATTTACGCATGAAAAAATCGTTGGTTTACTCAGAGATGAGCATCAACTCGATTTGGTCACCACAGAGACTTTTAAAAGCTATTTATACCGTTATGCAAAAGTGACCTCCACTCAATCAGAGAACATTAAAATGCCGAACACATTTCAATCTCCACGCAAAATAAAAAAATCGTCTAAGCTCGAGCATGTATGCTACGACATCCGTGGACCTGTGTTACGTGCCGCCAATGAGATGGAAGAAGCGGGTCATAAAATTATTAAACTGAACATTGGCAACCCTGCTCCATTTGGTTTTGAAGCACCGCAAGAAATTATTAACGATGTGGCACTCAACCTTCCAAATGCGATTGGTTACACCGATTCAAAAGGGATTTTTCCTGCACGTAAAGCCGTATGCCAGTATTATCAACAAAAAGGCATCTTTGATATGCATGTCAATGACGTGTATATCGGTAATGGCGTCTCTGAGTTGATTGTGATGGCAATGCAAGGGTTACTAGACGATGGCGATGAAATGCTCGTTCCAATGCCTGATTATCCTTTATGGACTGCTGCGGTAAATCTTTCGGGTGGTACGGCGATTCACTATAAATGTGATGAAGAAGATCACTGGTATCCAGATATCGCGGACATGGAAAGTAAAATCACACCCAATACTCGCGGTATCGTAATTATTAACCCGAATAACCCAACCGGTGCAGTCTATCCACGCCATGTCTTAGAAAAAATTGTGGCACTTGCAAAGAAATATGATCTGATTTTATTTGCAGATGAAATTTACGACAAAATCATTTATGACGGTATAGAACACGTGTCTGTCGCTGCGCTTGCAGGTGATCAACTCTGTGTATCATTCAATGGTTTATCCAAATCATACCGAATTGCAGGTTTCCGTTCAGGTTGGATGGCGATTACAGGTGATAAAAAGCGTGCTTCAGACTACATCGAAGGTCTAGACATGCTTGCTTCTATGCGTTTATGTGCAAACCATCAAGCACAGTATGCCATTCAAACCGCATTAGGCGGTTATCAGTCGATTAATGACTTGATTCGTCCGGGTGGCCGCTTATACGAACAGCGAAATATCGCTTGGCAAATGCTCAATGAAATCCCAGGTGTCAGCTGTGTGAAACCTGAAGGGGCAATGTATTGCTTTCCAAAACTCGATCCAAATATTTATCCTGTTGAAGATGATGAACAATTGATGTTGGATCTGCTGCGTGCTGAAAAAGTATTATTGGTTCAAGGTACAGGATTTAACTGGCCAACGCCTGATCATTTCCGTGTGGTGTTCTTACCTGCTGAAAATGAGCTTCGCGAAGCGATTAATCGTTTAGGACGTTTCTTATCGAAGATGCGTTAATTCTATTGATTAATCTCTGGAAATGATTAAGTTCTAAAAACATAAAAGCCCTGATGATCAAAATCAGGGCTTTTTTTGCTTTATCATTTTTAATGATCAATATTTTTTTTATATTTTCATTTTGATATATCACTTCACTGTTAATATCGTTTATGGTCGAAGTGGTACAAAAAATGCTCGGAAAGTATAGAATTTAATAAGGATAGATCATGAAAAAAACGTTAACAGCATTAACCCTCAGCTTGGGTTTACTTTTACCCATTACAAGTTTTGCTAAAAATAATGTCGTGGTGGTTGCCACTGGTGGCACGATTGCAGGTGCAGGCGCAAGCTCAACCAATAGTGCGACCTACACAGCCGCAAAAGTTCCTGTCGATCAACTTCTGACTGCAGTCCCACAAATCCAAAATCTTGCGAATGTGAGTGGCGTTCAAGCCATGCAAGTGGCTTCTGAAAGTATTACAGATAAAGAACTTTTGTCTTTAGCCCGTCAAGTCAATGATCTCGTCAAAAAATCAGATGTTAATGGTGTCGTGATTACACATGGTACAGATACTTTAGAAGAAACAGCCTTCTTTTTAAATTTGGTGGTGCATACAGATAAACCGATTGTTCTTGTAGGCTCAATGCGTCCTTCTACTGCACTTTCAGCAGATGGCCCTTTGAATCTTTATAGTGCAGTTGCTTTAGCGGCGGACGATACAGCTAAAGGAAAAGGTGTCTTCATCCTGATGAATGACAGCATTTTTGCTGCTCGCGATGTGACAAAATCAATTAACTTACATACCGATGCTTTCGAGAGTCAATGGGGAGCTTTAGGCACACTTATCGAAGGAAAATCATATTGGTTTAGACAGTCGACTAAACGCTTTAATAACAAATCAGAATTTAATATCGAAAATATCAAAGGTGATGGATTACCCCTTGTTCAAATCGTTTACGGTTCTGGCAACATGGTTCCAGATGCCTATCAAGCTTATGCCAAGGCAGGTGCAAAAGCGATTATCCATGCGGGTACGGGTAACGGCTCAGTCGCAAAAAATATTGTGCCCACTTTGACTGAGCTACAAAATCAAGGAGTTCAAATCATCCGCTCTTCACGAGTTCCGAAAGGTTTCGTACTACGCAATGCTGAACAACCTGATGACAAATACGGATGGGTGGTTGCACATGACTTAAACCCTCAGAAAGCCAAACTCTTGGCGGCATTGGCTTTAACCAAGACTAAGGATGCAAAAGAGATTCAGCGAATGTTTTGGGAATATTAAAAGATAATTTTGCCCATCAATGAAATAAAAAAGCACTTTAAGGTGCTTTTTTATTTGGATAGTTTTTGATTAGTCTTCTTGAAGTTCTTGTACTTTATTTAAATCTTTTTTCAATCCAAAACCACCAACACTATATATTTCTGACAATTTATCTTTAGCTTCTTTATGACACAGCCTAGCAGCTTTTTCATAGAACTCGGCTGCTTTCGTATAATTTTTACTAACACCCTCACCTTCAGCATACATATTCCCTAGATTATAGTAAGCATGTCCAATATCTTGACTAGCAGACAATGTAAATAGTCGTTTAGCCTCACTATAGCTTTGTTGGACACCTTCACCATACTGATAAAGTAGACCCAAATTATTTTGTGCGTCAGCATTATTTTGTGCAACAGCTAATTTATAATATTTAACTGCTTTGACAATATCTTTCGGAACATCTTCTCCCTCATCAAATAAAACACCTAGTTCAAATTGGGCAAGATCTAAACCTTGGTCTGCAGCTTTAGTCAGTAAGAAAATAGCTTTTTCAGGGTTACTCTCAACGCCATCCTCTCCCTCTATCAATATTTGTGCTAACTCATAATGTGAAAGCAAATGTCCTTTACTGATTGCTTTTGAATACCATTGAACTGCTTCCACATTATTTTCTTCTACACCCTCGCCATAATCTAATAAGTATGCGGTTGAATATTCAGCTTTAACATGACCTTTTTCTGCTGCCTTCTTAAACCATTTAAAAGCTTCTTCTAGGTTTTCTTCAACACTAACTCCATTATAATAGGCTTCACCTAAATCATACTCAGCTTGGGCTTGACCTTCTTTTGTATTTTTTAATAAATTCTCACTAAAATCTTTTTGTGCACAAGCAGTAAGTGTAAACGTCATACCAATAAAAATACTGATCAATATTTTTTTCATTTAATTTAAGTGCTCATAAATTTTATTTTTGTTGACGAAGTTTAGTCTTTACTTAATACGCATTCAAGCATTTCATTTTATGAACAGATAATTGATCTTTTTACTTTTGTTCATTACCTCAGACTAAGAGCGTGTTAAAATATTTTTTGATCTAGCGAAGGATTCATTTATGCAGTTTGTTCATCTTGGTATTCATACAGAATTTTCGATTACTGAATCGATCGTACGTATACCTGATCTCATGAAATCTGCAGTAGATGATCAAATGCCTGCTTTGGCAATGACTGATCTTTCAAACTTACACGCGGCTGTAAAGTTTTACACCTCTTGCCTAAAAAAAGGCATTAAACCTATTTTAGGTGGTGTAATTCGACTCAATGATGAGTCCCATCGTGTCACTTTACTGGCGATGAATAATACAGGCTGGCGTAGTCTGACCGAAATTATTTCCCGTGGTTTTATCGAAGGTCAGCAACTCGGTATTCCTTGCGTTAAAAAAGAATGGGTACTTGAACAGTCAAATGACATCATTGCCTTACTGGGTATGCAAAGTGATGTCGGAGAAATGCTCTGCTCGGGCAACCCACAAAAAGCCGAACCTCTGCTTGAAGAATGGATCGCAAAATTTGGGAATCGAGTTTATCTTGCGCTGACACGTACAGACCGCCCGAATGAAGAAGCATTTATACAAGAAGCTGTAAAATTAGCAGCCAAATATCAAATTGGTGTGGTCGCACATAATGACGTACATTTTATCAATGCTGAAGACTTTGAAGCCCATGAAGCACGTGTCTGTATCGCAGATGGTTACGTTCTAGGTGACAATCGTCGCCCACGCACCTACAGCCCTGAACAATATTTCAAAACCTCTGAGCAAATGGTTGATCTATTCTCAGACCTACCAAGTGCCATTGAAAACACAGTTCAAATCGCAAAACGCTGTAACGTCTCTTTGCAATTGGGTAAATACTTTTTACCCGACTATCCAATTCCAGAAGGTCATACCATTGACACCTTCTTTGCTCATTTATCTGAGCAAGGTTTGGAAGAACGTCTTGCTCATCTTTACCCTGTTGATCAACGGGATGAAGATTGGCCTGAGATTCGCAAGCCCTATGATGAACGTCTAGCATTTGAAATTAAAATCATTAACTCCATGGGATTCCCGGGCTACTTCCTCATTGTCATGGACTTCATTCAATGGTCTAAAAATAATGGTGTTCCCGTTGGTCCAGGTCGTGGTTCAGGTGCAGGTTCTTTGGTTGCATATAGCTTAAAAATTACCGACCTAGACCCGCTTCCATATGGACTCCTGTTCGAACGATTCTTAAACCCAGAACGTGTATCAATGCCCGATTTCGACGTCGATTTCTGTATTGCTGGTCGTGACCGTGTCATTGACTATGTCGCACGGACCTATGGTCGTGATGCCGTTTCGCAAATTGCAACTTTCGGTACCATGGCTGCCAAAGGGGCGATTCGAGATGTCGCACGCGTACTGGGCAAATCTTATGGTTTAGCCGATCGTATTTCGAAGATGATTCCAACCAAACCCCTCGGTTTGAACTTGCTAGAGTCGATTGAAGCAGAACCCCAACTGAAAGACATTGTGACCAATCCATCGAATCCAGATCATGAAGATGCTGCAGAGATTTGGGAAATGGCGCTCAAACTTGAAGGCATTACTCGAAATACAGGTAAACATGCCGGCGGTGTGGTCATTGCACCGACCAAGATCACAGACTTCTCCGCGGTCATGTGTGAAGAAGATGGTACAGGTCGTGTCGCTCAATTTGATAAGGATGATGTCGAATCTGCAGGTCTGGTCAAGTTTGACTTTTTGGGGCTTCGAAATTTAACGGTCATTGAAGATGCGATTCAGCATATCAATCAACGCGTAAAATTTGATACGCCTCTCAAAATTGAAAATATTCCACTCAACGATAAAGCAGCCTATTCCATCTTCGCGGATGCCAACACCACAGCAGTGTTCCAGTTTGAATCCGTGGGCATGAAAAAGATGCTGAAAGAAGCACGCCCTTCAAAGTTTGAAGAAATTATCGCATTCGTGTCGTTATATCGTCCCGGTCCGATGGATCTGATTCCTGACTTTATCCATCGTATGCATGGCGGTGAGTTCGAATATCTTCATCCATTGCTAGAAGGGGTTCTTGAGCCAACTTATGGGATTATGGTGTATCAAGAACAAGTGATGCAGGCAGCGCAGTATTGTGCAGGTTATAGCCTGGGTGGTGCGGATTTACTTCGCCGTGCCATGGGTAAGAAAAAGCCTGAAGAAATGGTGAAACAACGCCAAATCTTCATCGAGGGTGCTGCTCAGAAAGACATTGATGAACAAACGGCAAACCATATCTTTGACTATATGGAAAAGTTCGCAGGTTATGGTTTCAACAAATCACATGCCGCTGCCTACGCCCTCGTCGCCTATCAAACAGCATGGTTGAAAGCACATTATCCTTCAGAGTTTATGGCTGCTGTTCTAACATCTGAAATGCAAAATACGGACAGCATTGTATTTTTGATTGACGATTGTCGAAATAATGGACTCGACGTATTACCACCTTCAGTCAATATGTCGATTTACCAATTCCATGCGACAGATGAAAATACGATTGTTTATGGTTTAGGCGCGATCAAAGGTGTCGGCGAAGCCGCAATGCAATCAGTGATTGATTCACGCAAACAACTGGGTCCATTTAAAGATCTTTTTGATTTCTGCCATCGTATCGACCTAAAGAAAATCAACAAACGGACGCTTGAAGCTTTAATTCGCTCAGGCGCTTTGGATTGTTTAGGCATTGAACGCTCAAGCCTGATGGCTCAACTGCCAGAGGCCGTACAAGCAGCGGATCAAGCACGTTCAAACCGTGAATCAGGTATCATGGATTTGTTTGGTGAAGTCGAAGAAGTTCAGCGTAAGCCTGCCAAACCTGTTAAACCTTGGTCAGATGAAGTCCGTTTAAAAGGGGAAAAAGATACACTTGGATTGTATCTAACAGGTCATCCAATTGATGTTTATCGCCCTGAACTCAAATCATTTATTTCACAAAAAATTAATGAATTGACACCTACACGTCGTGGCGTGACTACGGTATTTGCTGGATTGGTAGTCGATGTTGCTAACTTCCCGAACCGTATGATGATCACGTTAGATGATGGTACGGCACGGATTGAAGTGTCAGCCAATCATGAACGCTTCCAACGTTTCAAAGAGATCATTGTCACTGAACAAGTGGTGGTGATTGAAGGCGAAATCTATGAGCGTGAAGGTTTTGACCGCCCAATGGGTCGACTCACCAAAGCTTTTACCTTAAATGAAATTCGTCAGAAACGTGCCAATTGCATTCAGATCAAGCTTGATGCTGAGCACATGAGTAAAACACTCAGCTCAGACTTACAAAAAATTATTCTCCCTTATTGTAATGTCGATATGTGTAATCACATTCCACTACACATTCTTCTCGATTATCCATATGCGACTGCAGAACTCCATTTAGGGGTCAATTGGAAAGTTGCACCTTTAGATGCTTTGCTTTCTCAACTGCGTGATTATTTCGGCAAAGAAGCACTTCATGTGGAATATCAAGTCAAATCAAAAGCGGCGAAGAGTAAAGCTGCCGATCCAAATCAGACTTATCCGCTTGCACCACCTCCCAATGATGTAAGCATGGATGAAGCGATGGATCTGTATCAAGCTGAAGCCAGCCAATACTCTTAAACCGTCGCTAAACTACTGCTCAAATTTGGAATAATTATGGATATTATTGATAATGCAGCTGTTGCAGCGCATTTAAGCCATGTACGTATTGTCATGGTCAACACCACGCTTCCTGCCAATATTGGTAGCGCTTTACGCGCAATGAAAACCATGGGGCTGTGTAAGTTAGTACTCGTTTCACCGAAAACGTATCCACATCCTGATATAGATGCATTGGCTGCGGGTGCGACAGATCTGATCGATCAAATTGAAATTGTAGAAACATTAGAAGACGCGATTAAAGATTGTCATATTGTGTTTGGAACCAGTGCACGTAGTCGTACTATTCCTTGGCCGCTACTCGATGCGCGTCCTGCCGCACAGAAATCCATGAAAGCTGTGCTGCAAGAACAACAAGAAATTGCAGTGATCTTTGGTCGTGAAGACCGCGGATTAACCAACGAAGAACTGGCTTTAGCAAATTTTCATGTCACCATTCCTGTCAATACCGATTACGGCGTATTGAATGTTGCTCAAGCCATTCAAATTATTTGCTATGAAATGCGCATGGCGACGACTGAGCTGATGGAACATGAAGTGGATGATAAAGCCACCATGAAAGTCACTGAAGATGATGCGATGGAGTGGGATGAGCCATTGGTTACGCATGAACAAATGGAACAGTTCTATCCGCATATTCAAAAAATGCTGGAAGAAATTGAATTTTTAGATCCTAAAAACCCACGATTATTACCATTACGCTTGCGTCGTTTGTTCGGACGTATACAATTAGATCGTATGGAATACCATCTACTTAGAGGTATTTTCAGTCGTGTTCAAGCTTTGAACAAAGGGACATGGAAAAAATCTACTTTAGATCAAACAAAAACTGAGGATCAAACAAATGCTTAAACAGCTCAGAGAAGATGTCAAAGCTGTATTCGCGCGCGATCCTGCTGCTCGAAATACATTTGAAGTTTTGGCGACCTATCCAGGCATTCATGCACTGATCATGCATCGAGTTGCCCATAAATTATGGGTCAAAGACTGTAAAACTTCAGCGCGTATGCTTTCTTCTTTTAGCCGTTTTGCCACAGGTATTGAAATACATCCAGGCGCAAAAATTGGTAAACGTTTTTTTATCGATCACGGTATGGGCATTGTGATTGGAGAAACCGCAGAAATTGGTGATGATGTTACGCTTTATCATGGTGTCACCTTAGGTGGAACAACCTGGAATAAAGGCAAACGTCATCCAACCCTTGAGGACGGCGTTATTGTCGGTGCGGGGGCCAAAATTTTAGGGCCATTTACTGTTCATAAAAATGCTAAAGTCGGTTCAAATGCCGTTGTGACTAAGGAAGTTCCTGAAGGTGCCACTGCAGTCGGCAACCCTGCCCGATTTATTTTAAAGAATAAACCACTAGAAAATGAGCAAGAATCACGCCGTCGCGATTATGCTGAGCAAATTGGTTTCCAACCTTATGCGATGACACAAGATCAATCTGACCCAATGATCGATGGCATGCGTGTTTTATTGGATCGTATTCAACAAAATGAAATTCGCATGAACACACTTTGTCAGCGTTTATCTTTGCTTGATCCCACTTTTGATAAGTCACAACCTGTTCAACGCCCATTTAGCGAAGAAGAGTTAAAGATTATTGAAGAAGTTCGTCGTGAATGCGAAACCCAAACATTTCAATCTAAAGCTTAATGTATAAATTTTAATAACAACACTGAATTATGGTTGCATGTTGTTCTGGCATTTTTTAGACTGAGCAACATGCATTTATCAACACTTACAACAATATATCGGAAATCATTATGACCATTAAGCCTCTGGTATGTGCGATTATCGCATCAACTTTCATTGTCGGATGTAGTACATCTTCTATTAAAACGAGCAAAATAAACAATGATCCGATCTACTACACTGAACCTGATCTAAGTGCCCCTTTTTACGCACTGAATCCTTTTGACTACACCAAGCCTCCTGTATTTGAACTTGAGTTAAAAAAAGCAGCTGCTGCACCTTTAAACAAACTTGAAGTGACCGATCCTAAAACACAGAAAAAGCTGATTTTAGATACCAATAAACTCATTATTCCAACGATTAATAGCAAAACACGTGCAATGAAATATGCAGTGCTTGCCGGTCAAAATGAAATAGACATTACTGAAATTGATGATTTCTTACAAATGGTAGAAGGTAAAGCGCGTCATTATCCACCACGTTTTACAGACCGCCAAGAACGTTACGGTTTTGAAGCAAAGTTAAAACAAGTCTCTGCACAACTAGATGAGCTTGCATCGAAAGATAATGCATCTTTTGATATTTTAGTCCGTGCTTTTAAAGCGAGTGTGATGGGTCGTAATTTGGACTTAGGTTCAAGTTACACCACGAAATCTTTAAAATATGCTTCTCAAATTTTAAAATTAAATAAAGAAGATGCTGAAGCAAACTTCTGGTTTGGTTTCTCATTGTCTGAAGGTGGTGGTCAAAAAGAAGCAACCCCTTATATTGATAAAGCGATTAAAGCTGGTGTTCAAGAGGCCTATCTCGTTGCCGCAAATAACTACATTTATTTAGGTCAAAAGAAGAATGCTGTACAAACTCTAAAAAACTACAAAGTGAAATATCCTGAAGAAGGCGAAATTGCAGATCGCCTCATCAGTGAGATTGAGAAACAAGGGCGATACAATGTTTGGCAAATTCTAAACAATCCTGCTCAATCATAATTTTAAAAATTAATTTTTAGAATCCTAAAATAGACTGATTTTTCAGTCTATTTTTTTTGAATGGTCACTTTCAATTTCTAAAATTTAACGTATGATTTTAAATGACTCATTCATTGTACAAATACGATGCCAATCAAAATCATAATAAATAGCACAATCTATCAGAAAAAATTAATTGTCCTGATTGCCAGCATCCCACTTTTCATCAGTGGCTGCCAAGTTGTCAGCGTGAAAAATCAAGCACTGAATGTCTCCATTGCCAATGAACGTGACAGTATTTTAACGCGTAAAAAAATGAGTGAAGCAAGCCTCAACGTATTGTCCATGACAGGTGGTGAAGCAGATGTTTGTACCGATGATCCTGAAAAATGTACAACAGAACTTAAAAAAATTCCGCAAATTCAAGATGAACAACTTCTTTCAACAGCAAGTGAAGCCTACCTCACCAAAGCATTAGCATTGAGTCAAAAATCCGAATGCTCCATAGGTTTAATCAATAAATATCAATCTGAAGAGAAAAAGGCTGCCCATCAGAAAACCTATAATGCCTGTCTAGATGAACAACTTGCATTATTAGATCAAAGTATTCGCTACAGTTATGCTTATTTGTTTAAAACCAAACGCCACCCGAGTGAACGTCTGTTTGATAACCGACAAGTACAAATCCGAGATTTTTATAACCAAGCTTTGGCCAAACTGATCACCAACTATGGTCTAAGATATACCCAAGAACGTGTACCCAAAGAGATTAAAGTCGGTAAAAGCATTTATAAAGTCAATTACAGCGACTATCCACAAATTGCCAATACCAAACTCGATAGCTTAATGTCGAGTTATAATCTGAACTTTTCAGGATTAAGATCAACCAACCGTCGTGATGGTTTCGGTTCTGAGTTTGTTGCCACACTTCCTGCACCGAATAATGACGATGTAGGTAAATATATTGTTGATCCGATGAATCACCAATATAAAAATGGGGTCAATCCAAATATCCATGAACCTCGTTATTTATCCGTCACGATCACAGCTCAACCACAAGTCAGCAACACCATTGATGACATCTTATACAATCCAAATTTTCAGCTGAATATCTTTGACCCCTATAGTATTGAGCAACTAAAAATTGGGAATAATACCTACCCTCTGGCGGCGAATTTCTCTGCGCCTTATGGATTATGGCTTGCTGAAAATAAGCTCGGCGCAGCCGCTTATTTGAGTTTGATTGACCGTGACAACAGCATTACCATGCCGCAATTGTTTAAACTCGAACCTTATAATCCGAACAAAAAAATTATTGTTTTAGTCCATGGATTGGCGAGTAGTCCTGAAGCATGGATTCGCTTGACCAACGATATCATGGGCGATCAAATCCTTCGTGAACATTATCAAGTGTGGCAAGTCTTTTATTCGACCAATATGCCTATTTTAGAAAGCCATTTTCAAATTGATGCTTTAATTCGACAATCTTTCGCGACTTTAGATCAAGATTCTCCTTCTACCAAAGATGCAGTTTTAATTGGTCATAGTATGGGCGGGATTATCTCAAGATTATTGGTGAGTCAAGCCGATTTGACTCAACCTGCTTTAGCCTTGTTCAAATCTCAACAAATCCAAAAGTTCAAAAATGAACCTTTGTTTAAAGCACGCCTTACGATTGATCCCATTCCAAACTTTGATCGTGCCATTTTCATTGCAGCCCCACATAAGGGAACAGCTTTTGCTGACCGCTGGTTTACCAAAGCAGCACGTAGAATTATCAAGCTTCCAGGTGCATTCCTTGGCGCATTTGCCGATACCTTGACTGATCGCAATGTGAATGTAAAAGACTTTGTGAAAGATTTAGGTCATGGCTTAATTCAAAATGGTCCCAGCGATTTAAGTCATAATTCTAAATTTACTGAACTGACTGAAGATGTTGTTCCGACGAACAGGATCATTTTCCACAGTGTGATGGGTAATATCACAGAGAGTAAAGATCCGAAAATCATGAATGATGGAATTGTCCCTTACGAGAGTGCACATTTAAAAGGTGCAGCGTCAGAATTGGTTATTAAAGGTGGTCATTCTATTCAAGAAACGCCTGAAGCCGTTTTAGAACTACGACGTATCTTAAGACTGCATTTAACAGAACATGGTCTTTATAAACCTTGATTTTAATAAGCCTCTAGTAGAGGCTTTTTTATCGCATTCAACAATTCATGATCTTTTCCTACGAAATCTTGTAATTCAAGAAATCGAATCATGACTTTCTAAAGCACGTACTCATTAAAAGCACAGCATGCTTATATTCTAATTAATATTAAATTTGATAGTGTGATCTCAGCATAAATTAGGAGCACTCAAGATGTTAAAAACAGAACATAAATTATTTGAATGTGATGGTGTGGTGGTTATTCTTTGTTTGTTTAAAGACTGAATTCATCCGTTTGAAAATGGGGTAAAGGAAGATCAGCAGAAGCCATGAAAATAGTTTCGTGCTTAGACCCAGAAAACTCTGCAGCCAAAGTGTATAAACCACCTGCTAGATTTAGAATCATTTTACATTCCAGCATGACTTTTTTACCAATCTCTGTTACAGATAATCCTTTTGCGTGTTGACGGATAAAAAGTTGAACTTGTAATTCTGACTCTATATGTGCAATGGCTGCTGAAATTGATGGCGAAGAAACATGAATTTTTTCCGAAGCAATACTAATGCTACCGCTTTCTGCGGTGGCGACGAAATATTGCATTTGACGTAGTGAAATTCTGTTTAACACGATTAAATCCTAGTTAGGCACTCAGTGCAGTTTTATTCACACCTGATTACACCGTAACTGAAAAGCATAATGAATTCATTGCACACAGATTGACCCGCAACTTTCGATTCATATCTCCTACAACGCTGGTTTAATTACTCATCGGTAATCAGCTCTCCAAGTAATGATAGGTTGTTCAAGTTTCTCGGAAACTTAAGATCCTATGTAACGAACCAATCCAGCATCTCTGTCTATTACTCAATCTGCTTATAATGAAAATCTTCACTTATAAGATTTCTTGCACCAATAACATGCCTGAATGCACTATAAGTGAACATCTAATCTGAACTTTCTAGTGAACACATTTGGTGTTACATCCAAATTAAGAACTATAAATTTTCTATAATCTAGAAACATAGTGTTTTGCACCAATTCAGCGAATGACTAATGGGCTAGACTATATTTGCACATGTATAAAGCAAAAAGTTTGCCAAGTATGGATTGTTTAGGCTTTTAAAAGCACAAGCTTTAAACATATTCCTGAATGAATGCATTGTGTTACAACGGCTAGAAATGAAAACCTTAGTGCTCGATCGAATTGCACTGTTTGGTAACAGTGTACAAGATTCACTAGATTTAATAATTCAAGTCAGCCTGCCATACATTTACGCTCCACATCCTTTTAACTATGGCATTAGGATACTGCTATGAGTCGATTTCATTCATCAAAATAATCATTTTTTTAGACAAAGATCAAAAACTTCTCGATCAAAATTTTTAAATATTTTAAATGCGTTGTTTTTGGTAAGATCTAATACTGAAAATAGTCTAAATCGCTTAGGCTATTTAAGTATTATCACTTTTTTAATTTTTTGGATCTTAACTCTATGAGCTTTATGGAAAACATGACTGATTTCTCTACGCTAACACCCATGATGCAGCAGTACATGTCCGTAAAAGTTCAACATCCTCATTCGCTCATGTTCTATCGCATGGGAGATTTTTATGAGTTATTTTTTGATGATGCGCATAAAGCAGCCAAATTACTCGGCATTACTTTAACCCACCGTGGTAAAGCCAATGGAAATCCAATCCCAATGGCAGGCGTGCCCTACCATGCAGCTGAAGGATATTTAGCTCGCTTGGTCAAAAAAGGTGAAACCGTTGTAATCTGTGAACAGCTTGGAGAAGTCACAGGTAAAGGTCCTGTTGAACGTGGTGTCGTACGGATCATCACGCCAGGTACACTGACCGATGATGCTTTGCTCAATGCACACCAAAGCTCGAATTTAGTCTCCATTGCCATCCATCAAAATCAAATTGGTATTGCATTACTTGATTTAAGTGCAGGGATCTTTAAAGTACAACAACAAGAATATAAAGCTGAACATTTACCACTTGAACTTGCGCGTCTTATGCCAAGTGAATTGGTGATCAATGAAGATATCCAAGATCAAGCTTTAATTGAACAAATTAAGTCACTGATTGAATGCCCGATAACCAAAAGACCAAATGTTGATTTTAATTTAAACAATGCCCAAAAAACGCTCTGTGATCAGCTTGGGGTGTCAACACTTTCAGGCTTTGGAATAGATGAACTTCCCCTTGCAAAAGTGGCTGCAGCAGCACTGATTCACTATGCAAAAGAAACTCAGAAAACGGCACTTCCGCATATTCGCTCGATTAAGTTAGAACAAAGTAGTGACTTTATCGCACTTGATCCTGTTACACGTCGTAATTTGGAAATCATTGATCCTTTATTTGAACATGGCACTTCACTTTTCAACTTAGTCAACGATTGTCAAACAGCAATGGGTGGACGTTTATTAGCGCGTACCTTGATGCAACCGCTACGTGATACAGCATTATTAGATCAACGTCTAGATGCGATTGAGGTCCTACTCAAAGGGTACCATGAAGCGCCTATCCGATTAATTCTGAAAGAAATTAGTGATATTGAACGTGTATTGAGTCGTATTGCTTTAGGCAGTGCTCGCCCGAGAGATCTGGTTCAACTCCGTCAAGCTTGTGCACAAATTCCTTTTTTACGTCATGCATTACAGCCCATTGTCTCTCAGAATCAATCAACCCTTATTGAACAATTGAATGCTGAACTCGGTGATTTTAATGGGCTGCATTTCAGATTAATGAATGCCATTGTAGAAAATCCACCGGTTCTACTTCGCGATGGCAATGTCATTGCTGAAGGTTTTGACAGTGAATTGGATGAGCTTCGTCAAATCCGAGATCATGCAGGGCAATTCCTGATTGATCTTGAAAAGAGAGAACGTGAAAATACAGGGATTAACACGCTCAAAATCGGCTACAACCGTGTCAGTGGGTATTATATTGAGTTAACCCGTGCTCAAGCTGAGCAAGCACCTGATTCCTATATCCGCAGGCAAACCCTTAAAAATGCCGAGCGCTATATCACCCCTGAGCTGAAATCATTCGAAGATAAGGTTTTATCCAGTGAATCACGTGCATTGGCGCGAGAAAAAGCATTATTTGAAATGCTACTCGAGGAACTTCGACAAGATATTGCCAATTTGCAAATGATGAGTGCTGCGATTGCACAAATCGATTTAATCAGTAATTTTGCACATCAAGCACGTTTGTACAATTGGAATCGTCCTGAGTTTAGCCCTGAAATTGGCATTCAAATCAAAGCTGGTCGACATCCAGTTGTAGAGTCATTAATTAAGACACCTTATACACCAAACGATACACAACTTGATTTCAATCATCGTATGTCAATTATTACTGGCCCCAATATGGGCGGTAAATCGACGTTTATGCGCCAAACTGCCTTGATCAGTTTACTCGCTTACTGCGGCAGTTATGTGCCTGCTCAAGCAGCCAAACTCGGTCCAATTGATCGTATTTTTACTCGTATCGGTTCTGCAGACGATCTTTCTTCTGGAAAATCAACCTTTATGGTAGAAATGACTGAAACTTCGCAAATTTTACATCACGCAACCAATCAGTCATTGGTACTGATGGATGAAGTCGGTCGTGGCACCAGTACTTATGATGGGCTTTCACTGGCTTGGGCGTGTGTCTTAGACCTCACCAAACGTATTAAATGCCTATGTCTTTTTGCAACGCATTATTTTGAATTGACGGAATTGAGTCACGAACCATGTATTGAAAATTACCACGTCACCGCTAAAGAAATTAATGGTCAGTTGATCTTGTTACACAAAGTACAGCATGGTCCAGCCAGTCAGAGTCATGGTTTACAAGTGGCTAAACTGGCCGGTATTCCTGAAAGTGTGATTAAAGATGCACAACATCGTTTACGTATTTTAGAGAAACAACAGCATCAACCTGTGATACAGAAAGATTTATTTGAGCAAGATACTTTTTCTGAAATTGAAACTGTAGGACAGGTCGTTGAGAAAATCGTTGAAGTTGAAAAATCATCCCCTGCACTTGATGCTTTGAAAAATTTAGACGTCGACGATTTAACTCCTCGCCAAGCACTTGAACAGCTTTATCAACTGAAGCAATTATTGAAAGCATAATGCGCTTATTTATAAAATTCGTGAAATTTAAGTTCTATCCGAATGCTTGACTCGCCCAAGGATTTTGTTCGATTGCTTGATTCTTGAACTTAAGATTAGTGATAATGTTCAGAGTGGATCATTCTTTTTATACCGAATATCACACGATACATTTGATCTATTTGGATTATTTAATAACTTGCATTATCAATTTCATTAGCTCATTGGTCAATTTGTATAAATAAAATTGATTTAGTAGGTTCTTCTATATTAATTATCAATAAAAGGAATTGTTAGTTTGCTTCATTTTCCCTAAAATACAGCATTCGATATTAGAACCATATTTTTTAGGTAGCTGACGCCATGACCTTCGTTGTCACTGAAAATTGTATTAAATGTAAGTACCAAGACTGTGTGGAAGTATGTCCAGTTGACTGTTTCTATGAAGGTCCTAACTTTCTAGTCATCAATCCAGATGAATGTATTGACTGTGCTTTGTGTGAACCAGAGTGCCCTGCAAATGCAATTTTCTCCGAAGATGAGCTTCCAGAAGGCCAAGAAGTCTTCATTGAACTCAATGCTGAACTTGCTGAAAAATGGCCGAACATTACTCAAATTGGCGATCAACCAGCAGATCGTGAAGAATGGAATGGTAAGCCGAACAAATTAGAGCTTTTAGAAAAATAAGTGTGAAGAAGATCAGCTTTAGCTGGTCTTTTTTTATACCGAAATGGTACATTTTTTTGCAATTTATGCCAAATTCGTCCTTAAATTTAGACTAAACTAGATGCTTAGTTAAACTCAGTAAATACATATAATGAAACAAATTTTGAAGGGATTTGTAAGCCTCAGTATGATTTCACTGATGCTCATCGGATGTACATCTTCTCCTAAAAAAGGTCCAACCATACTTACGCAAAATGGTCAGCGTATTTATATTCCACAAGAAAAAATATTTTTAGATCGACCAGTAAAACCTAAAGTGATGCCTCAATCTTATAGTTCTTGGCTCATACAAGGTAACAATCAATCACGTGTGCGCGAATATGAAAGATTCCTAGAAAGTCATGATGTTGGTAACATTGTGCCAAGTTTTGAGTTGCTTAAATCTGCACGAGATTGGCAGAAATGTGGTAAATCAGAATATATGGTTCCTAGCCGTGAAATATGGGCCAATCAATTACCTACTTTAAAAGTATTTAAATACTTGGTAGCTGCAAAAGTCTTAACAGAATTTGAAGTAACCTCTGTTTATCGTGACCTTCCTTTAAATCAATGTGCTGGAGGTGCGAGTTCGTCTCGCCATCTCTATAATTCAGCCATTGATTTTAGAATTGGTCCTGAATTCCCACAGCCCGGCGATTATGCTTTTATTGAAAACTCCAAATTCAAGCTCTGTCAATTTTGGCAAAATCATGGTCAAAGTTTAAATATGGGGCTAGGCTTATATTCTTCAGGTCAGATTCATATAGACACTCAAGGTTATCGTACTTGGGGGCCTGATCTGACACGTAATACTTCACTCTGTCATTTCTAATGTCTAATTAAAAAAATGAGGTCTTCTGACCTCTTTTTTTATTTTGAACTATATTTTAATGATTTCAGAATTTATATTTTAATAAAAACGCATTGATCAAAGTTCAATAATCATTCATTAAGTTCTACAAAAATTGCACTCAGAATTTAATCGACTACAATGCACATATCGCAAATCAGGTAATCAACAATGCAACAACAATGGTCAGATATTGATGCTTATATCGAATCACACTTAATTCCAGAAGATCCCATTTTAATGCAGACTTTAAAGAATACTGCGGATAAAGGCTTCCCTGACCATTTGGCTGTAGCTGCGAATCAAGGTATGTTGTTACAGATGCTGATTCAAATGAATAAATGTAAGCGTGTTCTTGAACTTGGTACTTTTGCTGCTTACAGCACGATGTGGCTTGCCCGTGCACTACCTGAAGATGGTTATATTTTAACAATCGAAGGTCGTGATACCCATGCTGCACTTGGACAAGAAAACATAGATAATGCTCAATTACCCCAAACAGTTGAACTCAAGGTGGGTCGTGCAGCAGATGTTTTACGTTCACTTCCAAAAGATTTTGAACCATTTGACTTTGTTTTTATCGATGCAGATAAACAGAGTTATCCTGAGTATCTCGAACTCAGTTTACAATTTTCACATTCGGGTACAATCATTGTCCTTGATAATGTCATTCGTGCAGGCGATATTTTAGATCCAAATAATGTAAAACCGAGTATTGAAGGTATTCGTGAGATGTATCGTTTAATGCAAAATCATCCACGTTTGTTATCAAGCACTGCACTACAAACGATTGGTAGTAAAGGTCATGATGGTTTTGCGATTGCGATTGTGAAATAAAAAATTTTCGCTTTATTGACACCCTATTTTTTAAAAAAAAGCCACTTTCATCAGTGGCTTTTTTTACTTCTTAAATTAACTGATATATTCTCATCAAGTTATCCACGAATACTGTGAGCATACTTGTGGATAAGATCAAAAAAAACTCATAACACAATGTTTTAACTAATTTAATTTAAATAGAACATAAAATAATCTAAGCGATTAGCTACATATTTTTTGATAAGTATGAAGCTTTTATCTCGATCAAAAATATAGACTATTCAAGTAATATGACCTTTCAAATGATCTCAATAATCCATTCTTATCTTGCTACTCTATTTTGCGACTCTATTTTGCAACTAATAATGGAACAGGTGAATTCCGGAAAATATTTGTGGTGATGCTTCCTAAGAAAAACTGTCGAACTTTACTACGGCTATAAGCCCCTAATACAATCAATTGAATCTGATGCTCATTTTGATAATCTAAAATATTTTCTGCTACATCACCATAACGATATTCAACCACGACATTCAAACCAGCATTGAGTAAAAATTCGGTTGGGATTTCGAGTACCTCTGGATGATCCCCCACATAGAGTAAGTGACATTGTAATTGTCTCAGCAAATCACTTTTAGCAACACGTTTCATCATATCTTTGCATGTCGGTGAATCTTCATAGGCGAAAATAAAACGCGTTGGTGGCTTAAAGGTTTCTCCAACAGTCATTACAGTGCATCTTGCCCCTCGGATAAAGTTTTCAACATTGCTGCCTATACTTTTATTTTTTTCTGCGGAACGTTCACCGACTCGACCAATCAAAACGATATCTTGTTCATTCAACACATTGAAGCTTTGTTCTAAAAAATCGCCTTTTTCTTGAATTTGAGTGGCTTTAAGTCCGTAATTTTCCTCAATACGTTCTGAAATATGCCCTAATAAATTGTTGCTATAATCCAAGGCGAGTTCACTTTGTTTTTGCTCAAGTTCAGCCAACTCCTTAAGTAACATTGCATTACTTTCAAAACCAATCACGCCACTAATTTCGCCGAGGTGATAACTTGCAGGATAATAATCGAGCACTTGTAGGAGCACTAACTCTCTTTGGGTTTGTTGTGCGATCCATGCTGCTGCATCTGCGACAGCATTAATACATGGGGATGAGTCAATACAAGCAATGACACGATTCATAATGCCTCCCTACAAGCTCAGGTGTTTTTTTATATTAATTTTAACTTAACATAAGTTCTCAAAGAATTAAGCTGTTTTGTGTAATTCTTTTTTAAATCATTTAATTAGATAGATATTTTTTTAAAATCATTCTCTTAATCGAATAAACTTTGCAGGGTTACCTGCGACTATTTCATGGTGATTGACGTCTTTGGTTACCATGCTATTCATTCCTACCACAGCATGATCACCGATTCTAATACCGTCTTTAACCCCTACATGCGCACCTAGCCAAACGTCTTGACCGATTTCGATACCTTGCGATCGAACAGCTTGCTTATAAATGGGTTGATCCGCTTGCATACCATGGTCAAAAGCATATAGATGACAATAGGCAGCCAATCTCGCTTGATCATGAATTTTAATCCCTACTCGACCACCATCTAAAATACAGTGATGATTGATGGCGACTTCATTTCCAATTTCTAGGGGCCCATGTAAAGTACAATCTGCTGCGATGAAAGTGTTATCCCCAATAATAATTTTTCGACCTGGTTCAGCAAAAATATGTGCTAAAGGCGAGATAAAACTATTTTGACCAATCTCAACTGTTTCCATATCCATCAAATAGGCTTGATACTCTTTTTGCCATTGCTCAGCCCAAACTCGATTCTTGGGTTTCAAACTCCAATACAGCCATGGCATATAATTCAGTCGATGCTTATGCTGTTCACGGTATTTAAGTAATCGAGATTCCTCAGCTTGAATGTTCGTTTCATCCATTTTCTGCCTCCTCGATTTTTAATTGTTCGCGTCCGCGTGTGACATCTTGTATTTTTAATTCTAAGACTGGAATCTGATGAATTTGTAACTTGGCCATCACTTCAACGCCTTCACCCGTATAAGCTTCTTGAAATTCAATATTCTGTTGCCTAAGCTCATATTGGAAAATTGACCATTCATTAAATAGACATTTGAAACGTACTATTTTTTTTTCAATCAGCTCAACTTTTTCGGCCTGCATCAGACATTGTCCTGCACAGCCACCATACGCTCGAACTAATCCACCTGTCCCCAGCTTGATACCACCATACCATCGATTAACCAGCACAATCACATTGGTTAATTCGTTGCCCTCAATCACGGCAAGTATAGGTCTACCTGCTGTTCCTGACGGCTCACCATCATCATTAAACCGAACTGTATGTCCTATTTTCCACGCCCAACATTGATGAGTTGTCGAAATATCTTTATGTCGCTCTAAAAAATCTTTTATTGCCTGCTCATTTTCAACGGGTGCTGCAATGGCTTGAAACCGACTTTTTTTGATCTCTTCTTCAAAATAAATTTCATTTTCAAGGGTAAAAGGCATTTATATAAGGCTAAATAATGGAACATATTTACATTATAAACTCTATTCTTACTATGAAAAAAAATCTCCTATAAATAGGAGATTTTTTTATAAAAATTAGAGTTTAATAAATAATTTGATTGTTTTGTAGCAACTGCTCAAGAGAAATATCTTTCCCTTGTAAGATGATGAGCTGAGTCGAATCGAACTGGTTAGCAATTTCGACTTGTTGGCTATTAAAAGCTTTTGCATCACGATCGATTGAAATTACCGTGTTACCATTTTCAGTCTCAACTGAAATATAATCGGTCAAGTGACCTTGATGATTTGAAATCAACAATTCAGAAATATCAATACGATCATTTTGATCAAAGTCCACCCATGTATCTGTTCCGTTTCCACCTGTTGCATCACTTGTATTCAGTAGATCAAAGATAATCGTATCCGCCCCCTCTGACATAAAATAGACATCATTTGAGGCACTGCTATGTACGATATCATCTACGTAAGAGCCTTGAATGTGTTGAGCGACTTCAATTTCTAGAGTTGATTTATCACGATCACCTGTTGGTGAAATTAACTCATACACAAAGATTTCTTTACCTGCACCATGACCATTGGCTTGATAAGTATAATGTCCATCTGTTTTCAAGGTGAGCACGCCATATTGACCTGTCACTTTAATTTCAGTTTGAGTCAGATTCGGATCTAAAGTAATGGTCTTGTTATTGATCTTAAGTACAGTATGTGGCAACAAATCCTGATTGAGTTGATCATTAGCCAATAGGTTACCTTCAATCACAGGATTGTCCTGTTCAGGATCTTGAGCCCATTGATCATTAAACTGATTGAATACTTTGACATCATAACCATAATAACGTAACGAACCCGCCTTGCCCGGCATATTCAACTCAAGGGTATACTCACCGACGGCCATATCATGTAATTCTAGATTCAGCTTAGCTTGTGTCGTTTGAGATATTGAGTCGCTGTGCATTACTTGATTCACGGTTTTGCCCGTATGATCCTTGACCATAATTAATTGGTAAGATAAATCAATCTTGGCTGATGAAATATCCGCCAGCCCCTCGAAACTCAATTTAAGACCTTTAGACTGTCCGTCATCCAAAATATTAAAGTGAATTTTCTTAGAAAATTTATCCAGTGCTGTTGCCTGAACACGATTCGATTTTGATAAAAGTGATGTTGAATCGAAAACAGCAATTGATTCATCGAATTTATTGGTCATGGCAGAAAAAACAGCTAAGTCTTCACCCTGCGCATCAACCAAATCAGCTTGTGCATCAAGTGTTGCTAATTTGATATTTAAAATAGCAACTTCATTTTCACCTGTCACTGTGTTGGTTTTCACATAACTGAATGTGTCGACTTTGCCATACTGCGGTGGCTGAATAGCGTTATCTACTTCATAACGATATTGACCATTTGGCTGCATGGTCAACACACCATATTTACCTTGAATCACAAGATTCTGTTGTGTTATAGCTTGATCATTGAGAGCAGAAACAATTTGATCACTTTCCATTTCAACCGTCGCTTCAATAACGCCTGAATATTGCTCGACTTGGTTATAGTCATATACTGTCATATGATCGGCCGTGAGGGTGTTTCCACCAATCACGCTTACACCGTTGGTCGTCAAGTACGCAACATATTCTCCTTCAGGGAACATGACTTGTTCAGGTTTGTTGTAGATTCCCCCTAAAGGAATGCCTAATAATGCAATCGGCACAATCAGGAAGCTTTCACTGCTGTGATAGAGCTCGTACTCTCCTGTGAGCGCATTTTTCTTATAAATGACTAGGTCGGAGACATTTCCAAGGCCGACCACAGAAGTTCCCGTTGCACTGAACTGCATCGAAACCAACTCACCTTGACCGACCTTAATGCTCAGACCAGGCTTACTTGAAATGACATCAGCCGATAAAACATCTCCAAGACCTATACCGACGACCCCAAAACCTGTAGTTGACTTCTTGCCTGAAGTGACTGAATTGCTTGCAGCTAGATTTGAGTAATACGTCTCGCTCGGGTCAATCTCTAGATTCACATTCACAGTATCCATGTCTGGATTAAAATCGTTTAAATCAAGCGTGATCGTCAGTTCAGCATGTTGTAGTTGATCTAATATTGGGTCATAAATGCTGTAAGTAAACGTTTCTTGATCACCATAATTAAAACGTTTCTCATCATAAGCTGTATAAACATAATGGCCATTCGCAAAAATTTCTAAGGTGCCATATTGACCCTCCACAGTCAGTCCATTATTAAGCTGATCCTGAACAAGGGTCTGACCATTGAGCGCAGTCAAATACAGCTTATCAAGGTTCGGGCTGTAGTCTTTACTGCCCAAATTTTGATTAATATCATGGATGACATTGCCTGTAGCTTGTCCATACACTGACAGTGGCTCACGATAATCAAGCAATAAATCTTGTGTGGTTTTAAGGGTATACCCATACAATGCATTAATACCACGATTTGGTTCAATCATCGCAATATATTGACCTGCATCTAGAGTGATGGTCAACTCGTCTGATACCCCACCCAATAAAGCTACACCAAACCAATCGGCATGCTGCTGATATAGTTCATATTGCTGGAATTCAGCATTCCATTTGTAAATAAACAAATCAAAATCTGTCAGCACTTGCACCCCACCCGATTCAGCTTTCAATTGAATCTGGCGCTGAGTATCGTGTGCGACATCAAACTGCAGCACATTATCAAATTGAATGGTATTGAGATCGAGGACACTGCCTAAACCAATATATGCTAAACCTCCTGCTGTAACACTTTTCAAATCTTGGCTGACGACTGTCGGATCAACCATTAAATTCAGATACTGTTCATCATTTACAGCCGATAAATGATATTGATCTTGACCATTAATTTTAATCTGGAATTCAGTAACTTGCTCAATATTGTTTTGACGCACCGTATACTCAAAGAACTCTACCGCATTGATATCTTTACTCGATGCACTCGCGAAATAGCTGTACTGACCATCGGCACCAATTATCAAAGTCCCATATTGCCCTTTAATCTCAGTTTTTTGATTAGGTTCTATATCAACGATTTGATATTGATAGCCATCAAATACACTGACTTGCGTTAAGATAATTGAAGGATCACCCGCAAAATCATTTTCTAATACGTTACCTTGGACTGGCGTCGTGGTCACATAACTTTCACTATAGCTAATATTAAATTCAATATTTCTCAGTAACTCTAAAGTGTTGGTAACCAAAGGAGCAACAACCGAATCTACCAATTTATCCAGCACACCCAGAATTTCTCGTAAAATCGGCAAATCAACCAAACGATCTAAAATATAAGAGATGGGTACGGTGACTGTGTTTAATGCTTTTAAAACTCCTTTAACAATGTTCATCAATTCAATTGTCGAAGGATTTTCTTCACCCAATGCTTTAGAAACCGCTTGAAGTAAAAAATCTTGGTTTTTCTGACCCAACAACGTGCCGTCGGAACCCAATTCTTTAAGTTCGATATCGGTCAGTAACTGGGTTAATTCACTCGGTACGATATAAGTCGATACTCGATAATCACCTGCATCTAATCCATCAAAGGTTAAAGTGCGATTCCCATTTTGATCGATTGCACCTAATGCATATTGGGTACCTAAAGATGCCACAACCCCGTCAGTGTTCAACGATGCAGCCATATGATGTTGCCACTGACCTTTCTCATCTAATTTTTGCAGTGCAATCCCATAAGACTTTGCTACAGAAAGTAGTGACATATCCTGGTAGCTCAGAACAATTGTTCCTTTTACATCGGAGTTGACTGTGTATTGAGTTGGCTCTGTTGAACTACGCCCCATACGTGACCCAGCATCTGGATTTTCTGCAATCGAAATAGAGGTTCCATTTTGAAGTTGAGTATTTAATTGATTCGAAACATTTAAAATGTTGAGAAACTGTGTTGAGCTCACAGTATCAAGGACATATTCATTTTGAACGGTTTCAAAATTGACCTCAGCCGCATCCGGTTGAGCGTAACTCAATGCAATTTCAAAAGGTTGTACACCCGTACTAAGCGTCGCTTGATTACCCGCCTGGTCTTGAATATATGCTTGGGCTGTGACCTGTGCTTGACCACTTATAAGTTCAAGCGTCTCTAAAGGAATTTGGGCTGTCCATGAACCATCCGTATTCAGCTCAGCTGCATCCAGTGTAATACTGATCGATTGACCTAAATGTTCAATGAATAATTCGACTTCGATGTGGGAGACATAATCGTCAGACGCTAGTCCGGTGATTTGCCCTTTCACTGTTAATAGTTGATCATCTATTTCTCGATTCGCAACTACAAAGTTTTCACCCTCGATTTGAGTGATCTGATGATCTCCCGATTCAAGTGATGCGATCCTAGTATCTACAGTAAATGAGAAATCTGGTGTAGGTAATGACTGCAAACCCGATGGACTTTGTTGCACAAATGAAAAATGATGCAACCCATCATCTAACCAAGGTGATTCAACTTCCCACGTTCCCTTTGCGTTTACCGTAGTGGTAGCTACAAGTGACCCATCTGCGTAAACCAGAATCGTATATCCAGCTTCACCTTGACCTTTTATGGTGGGTTCAGCATCATTGGTCACGCTTAAGTGTTCAATTTCTTCAATGCGTGGTAAACCATCTGCCTCCTGTCCATTCCCGACATCATCAAAAAAGACAATTTGTGAAGGTGTCGGTGTGATTTCAGGCTGCTGCTTTGAATAGTTATTTAGTGATGTGATATTAAAATCGACTGCATCATTACCACTTTCATCTTGGATGACATTAAAATCATTTTGAGCACTTGGATCGTTATAATCCAAACTTACAGATTGTCCCATATAAACGGGTTCATCGAGTTGAATTGTAATTTGACTATCTTCAACTTCAATTGTATCAATCGTGGCATTTGTTTGATCTACTACAATATTAAATAACTCAGGACTAATATAATTAATCTCATCTAGTTTTTCATTAAAAATGAGAACCAGTCGACCTTCACTATCAACATAATGATCAATTAAATAAGGCGGTATATTATCAACGACATTTTCTTTATGAATTGTTTCATTACCAGAGTAATCCTTTGCAATGATATAAATATATTCTGTAGGCCGATTAAATATAAGATTAAAATCAGTGGTACCATTAGCTTGAACTGAACCTTCAGCAATAACATTATCTTCATCATCTAATATTCTAACAACTACAGTTTCATTGCTTTGAATTGTAATTTTCTTATCTTGGAGTTTATATTCAATGATAGGTGCAATCGTATCAATTAAAAATGGTGATATCGTTTGCTTTACCGGATTCGATGGGATCGTCGATAAGGGCTGGATCTTATATTCTTCAGTACTAAACTCTATTTGCAATTCATTTGATTGTTCAATTTGATTAGATTCAACAACAGCGTAAGTATACGTCTCAAAATGGTTAATCACTTTGTCTTGCTCAAGAGCGGAAAACGCTACAATCGATTTTGTTTGATTTGAGTCTTGTATGACAAAGAATGTACTTGTCTCATTGTGGTAAAGGTGATTGACTGTGATCTTTTCATCATTTTGGGTATAAACAATAATTTGATCATCTTCTTTTTGAATTTTTTTAACTACTTCAGCATCGATTAGATAATCAGCTGAATTGTCCATATTATTAAAATATTCACGCACACGATGTAATTCATGTGCTGAATTATTTAACGGCAATTTATCCATTTTAAGAACCCAATCATGCTTAATAATTGGTGAAGATAATCAAATAAATCCATTTAAACAAGAAAAAATAGATAACAGAATTTTAGATAAATGAGAAATAAATTATAAAATATAGTCAATCTTAATAATTATTATAGCTTCACTAAAAACAACATGAACAAGGTCACACATTTTCAAAATTACATAAATAAATCCGTATTTTTTTTAAATCAAAAAATTATGTTTAAACTAAAACTTTATTATACATTTTTTTTGATATATAAATTAAATTTGATCAAAAAAAACCCGACTTAAAGAAATCGGGTTTTTAAAGATCGAAACTGTGACCGAAACCTATCGTTCTCTTAGAGCTTCTTTTGCTTTATTGAATGGTTTCAACAAGTATTCAATGATCGTTTTAGATCCTGTTTTAATATCAACAGATGACACCATACCTGGAGTAATCGCAAAAGCTTTACCAGCTTTGTTATACAGCTTGTCTGTATCAGTACGGATATATACACGATAGTAGAACTGATCTTGTTTGACTTCATCACGTAAAGTATCAGGAGAAATTACCGTTACCTTACCTTTTAATCCACCATAAATAGAATAGTCATACGCAGTAATCTTAACTAAAGCTTCTTGACCTGGATGGATAAAAGCAATATCTCGTGGAGAAATACGGGCTTCAATCAGTAATTGTTCGTCCAAAGGTACGATCGTCATCAATTTACCATTTTGTGGAATTACACCACCCAAGGTCATGACATCAATTTCTTTTACAATACCGCGGACAGGTGCTTTGAATATCGTACGATTTAAACTATCAGATTTACCAAGTATAACTTGTTGCTGTGTTTCAACATCAGTATTGGCTTTAGAGAGTTCTTCGCGTGCTTGTACATAATACTGATTACGCACGTCATTCATTTGATTTTGTAAATCATTTGCAGAACGTTTTAGACGTAAAACCTCTACCTCACTCGCAGCACCTTTTGCAACCAAAGGCTCGGTCATGCGAAGCTCTTGCTGAACCAGCGCCAATGCTTCTTTCAAACCTGAAATTGATTCTTCCATGTTCGCACGACGTGACTGATAAAGTTGAGTCTCTTCCTGAACCAATTTAGGATATTTCAAAACCGCTTCTGGAAAAGCTAAGGGCGTGCCATTCACCTCAGCACGTAAACGAGCTGCCGTAGCTTGCGATGACATTAAAAGTGAGGTTGACTCACCTACATTAGAGGCAAAACGCGTCGGATCTAATTGTGCTAAAGTTTGACCTTTTTGAACAATATCGCCTTCTTTAACTTCAAGCTTAGTTAAAATACCACCTTCAAGAGATTGGATCACTTGTTCTTTAGAGGTTGGAACAACTTTACCCGTCCCTTGAGAAACTTCCTCTAATTTGAATAAACTTGCCCAAATTAACAGTACAAGTAAACCTATGCCCACTATCCAAATGGTCACACTCACTTTCGGTAGTGGTGGTTCAAGCTGAGTAACTTTCAGTGAACGTTCATTTTTTAATTCTTCGCTCATGATCTAGCCCCCGAATTTGAACCTTGCGCTTGCATATTATTATTTAAAATTTGATCACGTGGCCCGTCCATTACCACACGACCTTCGTTAACCACAATGATACGATCAACCAATTCGAGAACTGCACGACGATGCGTTGCGACCACCATGGTACGATGACCCAGCCAAACCTTCATATGATCGATTAATTGTTTCTCTGAAACATCATCAATTGCAGCTGTCGGTTCATCAAGAAGTAAAATGTTAGGTTCACAAATCAATAGTCGAGAGAGTAATAATGCCTGACGTTGACCACCAGAGAATCCTACACCACCCTCAAGAATAATATGATCTAGACCTTCTTTCTTTTCTTGAATGAAGTTAATTGCACCGGTCACGGTTAATGCTTTGATTAAATCGTTATCTGTTGCTAATGGTGCACCCAGTGTTAAATTCTCGCGTACAGTTCCATAAAACAAATGTGCATTTTGGTTCAATAATCCTACATCACGACGTATATCAGAAGGATCAAGTAATGTGATATCGATATCATCTAACTTCACTTTACCTTGAGTGGCTGTTTGCATACCTGAAAGCAATTGAAGGATCGTCGATTTACCCGCACCATTCCGTCCAAGAATTGCAATTTTTTCACCTGGATTGATAACCAGTTTAGGAATAATCACACTTGGTTTAGGATCATCTTCACCGTATTTAAAGACCACACCGCTTAATTCGTATTGACCATTCAGAACTTGACGTTGAATCAGTTGCTGACGATCGGGATGGTCAACTGGTTTTTTCATCAACTCATCAAGACCTTCCTTCGCAGTTTTAGCTTGTTGATAGCGACCCAACACCCCTGTAATTTGTGCAATTGGCGCTAACATACGCGAGGATAAGATTGAACAAGCCACCAATGCACCTGTGGTCATATCACCTTTCATTACTGCAAAACAACCGACTAAAACAACAATAGCAAATGTCAGGCCTTGAAGCTTTTGAGTCCATAAACTCAACACGCCCACAATTTTGCGTTGTTTCATACTGACCGTAGCAGAAACGTCATTCATGTGGTTCCATTGATTCTGAAAACGAGATTCAGCACGTAACAGTTTGATGTCTTCAATACCTTGAACGGCTTCAACTAAAATAGCGTTACGTATCGAAGATTCACGCATACCTTCTTGTGCCAGCGCAGCAAGTTTTTTCTGAGCCAGCAATCCAGGAATGATCATTAATGGAACAACCACTAAAATGACCCAGAATAGGTTGCCACCAATCAGCCAGAAAATTCCTAAGAACAAGAAGAAAAATGGTAAATCAGCAAAAGCTGTAATAGTCGTCGATGTGACTAGTTCACGAACCCCCTCAAGCTCACGCACTTGAGAAATGAATGTACCTGTAGATTTTGATCGTTCACTATTTTTAATTCGTAGCGCGTGACCAAATACTTTGTCCGAAATACGTAAATCAGCACGTTTACCGATCATATCTGACAAAATTAAACGAGAATATTTAAGTGCAAATTCAAAAATTGCAGCGATTAAAACACCGCCCGCTAATACCCATAATGTAGGAATGGATTGCGCAGGAATTACACGGTCATACACGTTCATTGAGAATACAATCGTAGCTAACGCTAAAATATTTGCCAACATTGAAGCAAACATAATATCGATATACCGTTTCCAGTCTTTTAAAACAATTTCCCAGAACCAGCTTTTTTCATAAGGTTTAATGTATTCATCGATACGTGCATCTGGAACTGAAGTCTCAGGACGTAATACATAAACTCGGTCAATGATTTGGGACAACATTTCAGCACTGAATGTTTGTGCTAAACCTTCATCACCACTCAATTGAACACTGACTTTTCCAGTTGAATCAGCCTTGTCAATAACACCGACTTGACCATCTTTAAATCCCACTAAAACGGGCAAACGCCATGGATTTAAAAGATCTGAATTAAATTCGACTTTACGAAGATGCAGGCCGACTTGGCGAGTCATCAATGCTAAAACATCATCAATACTCTGATTTTGATTCCAATTAAGCTCTAAACGTATTCTTTCAGCAGAAGTTTCAATACGGTAATGCTTTGCTACAGTCAAAACACCCTGTAACCATGGTTGATAATTTATTCTTGTATTCATGGTTGTATCTCTACCCCTTGAATGGAAAGGTTATTAAGCTGATAGACATCTCGGGATTTACCTGCGGCAGAAACATACTGCACTAAATTGTCATAAATATCGTAACGTGCGGATTCTATTTGTGTATTTGCACTATGAATAGCTTGTTCAGCATTCAATAAATCGACTGCTGTACGGGTACTCAATTTATATTGTTCTTGGTACAACTCTTTGGTTCTCACTGACGTTGCCTGTTGGGCAACCAACGTTTTCATTTGTCTTTGTTTATTCTCAATTTGTTCTTGGGCTAATCGAATATTATCAATGGTTTCTAAATAAGTAGCATTGACACGTGCTTTTGCAGCTTCTTCGGCATAGCTTGCGGCTCGAATTTGAGATGCTACTGCACCACCTTGATAGAAATTACTGGTGGCCTCTAACATAATCGAACTATCCGTTCCATCATCTTTATTGTTATTAGGATTAACCCCATTAATTGCCTTATTTACCCCACCACGAACGCTAATCGTAGGATAACGCGTTAAATTGGTTTGTCTTTTTTCAGAAGCGGCTACATCAACTTGCGCTTTAGCCAGCATCATTGCTGGAATTTTATTAAACTCAGGATCACTGTAGATATTTGATCGAGAGATCAAGCTTTCAGGAATATCAAATTTAACCTCTGTAATATCTGAACCTAAAAGCGTTTTTAGACGTTGTCTATAAAGGTTTAATTGGGTTTCTTGAACAATTAGGTTAGATTGGGCTGCTTCTAAATAAGATTGCGCCTGAATCGGATCGGCTTGACTACTAATCCCTGCTCTAGCACGAAGATTGGCAATTTCAGCTATACGAGATATACCTCGAATCTGTTCCTGCGCAATTCGCGTGACTTCCTCATAACGTCTGATATTCACAATCGCATTTGCAACTTCAAGCGCAATTTGATCAATCGCAACCAACAATTCTGCTTGTGAAGCCATTAAACGAGCTTCTTGTATCGTTACAGCACTTTTAACTTTGCCAAAATCATAAAGCATTTGAGTTGCATTGAGATTGATTAATTGACGACCACGCTGATTACCACTGGTCATATCACCGGTTGAAATACCGGCACTCAATTGAGGGTAGTAACCCGCTTTAGCAACATCTATATTGGCATTTTGTGAAGCAAGTGCTGAAATACTTTGAGAAATTTCAGGATGTCTCGATACGGCAATTTGAACTGCATCAAAGAGTGATAATCTAGTCCCTGTAATTTTTTTAGAGGAATCAGCAACCCCTTGGGAATGACTTGAAATCAGCGGTAAATTTTGAACTTGATTTGGATCATATTCAAATTTACTCAACTCATTGAGTTGAACTTTCCGATAATCTTCTGAGGATTTTGGTGTAAAAAGATTTTGAACGTTATCTTTTACAGTTTGAAAATTAACCTTGGATTGCTCTGCATAAGCTTCTAACGAATGTAAACTTAACAAAACCACTGTCAAATGCAACATTCTATGCCGTTTTAAGCTGTTTTTTTCCACATTTTTTCTCATTTTAAATTATTTTGAGACTAGCACCATATAAGTTGGCTTATTCTACATACTATTATAATATTTCTAAACACATTATAGCTTTGAACACTTATTTTGGTAATTTACAGTGTAAACACTTATAAAACAAGATATTTTATAAGTGCTGAGTGGTTACTTTAAACGGTAAAATCTTCACCTAAATAAACTTTTCTCACTGTTTCATCCGCAAGAACTTCTTCCGGTGTTCCTTCTGCAATCACAGCACCTTCACTCACGATATAGGCATGTTCACAGATCGCTAGTGTTTCGCGAACATTATGATCTGTAATTAACACACCAATTCCACGATCTTTTAAATTGCGAATAATATCTTTAATATCACCAACAGAAATAGGATCAACCCCAGCAAAAGGTTCGTCTAAAAGCATAAATTTTGGATCAGCCGCCAATGCACGTGCAATTTCAGCACGACGTCGCTCACCGCCCGAAACACTCATACCCAATGAATCCTTGATATGGGTAATTTTAAAATCTTCTAATAACTCTTTTAGACGCTGTTGACGTTGTTGCTTGTTTAGATCTTTACGTGTTTCCAAGATCGCCATAATATTATCAGAAATGGTGAGTTTTCTAAAAATTGAGGCTTCTTGAGGCAAATATCCAATGCCTTGACGTGCACGTTCGTGCATTGCCAAATCAGAGATATCTAAATCATCCAAATGGATTTCACCTTTATCCATTTGAACAAGGCCAACCACCATATAGAAACTTGTTGTTTTACCAGCTCCATTGGGTCCCAACAAACCGACAATTTGTCCACTTTGCATTGCGAACGAAACATCTTTGACAACCCAACGTTTGCTATATACTTTTGCAAGATGTTTGATTTTAAGCGTTTGAATTTGATTTTCTGGGGTTTGCATTAATCACGCACTCCAGGTGTACCTTTTGAAGCTGATGGAGGAATGATAATTTGCACCCGACCTTTAGAACCTGTTGCACTAGACCCACCTGAAACCTCAATATCGCCTTTATTCATACTATATTTGAGGGTATTACCACGAATACTTGCACCATCTTGATACAAATAAGCGTTACCAGATAAATTTAAAATACCTGTTTCAGCGTTATAAACAATTTTTTGTGCTTCACCACGTGCAATGCCACGATTGGTTTCAAGTTGCTGTTGGAACTTTGCGGGAGTACCTGTTGCTGTAATGGTGCTAATCTGTTTATTCGAATTCAAATTCGCAACGATTGCAGCAGCATTCAATTTCATGGTGCCTTGCTCAATCACAACATTACCGGTATAGGTCGTAATTCCCGTTTTATCATTATAAGTCGCACGATCCGCCAACAATGAAATAGGTTGATTACGATCACTGGGCAATGCATAGGCAAAAACTGACAATGCACTTAATCCCACTCCAAGGACCGTGTTTTTAAAATTAGATAAAATCCAAGAGTGTTGTTTATTTTGGTGCATATGTTCCTCGAATATTAAAGAATTCGTATTGCCCTGTAGTTAAATCCGCTTGTAAACCCTGACTCATAAATTGACCATTCGGCGCATTAACCATCACTGGATGCTTGGTCTCAATCGTCCGTGAATCTGGATACGCAGTCAACTCATCCGTATTAAATACTATTGCACCCTGTGGGCCCAATTGAGTTGCTTTTACATCTTGCGAAAGCACAACTTTTTTATTGTCGTCATAGCCATGCACTTTTTTTGCATGAAAAGTAGAATCCACCTTTCCAGCATTATAAATAGATGCATTGAGGTTATTCAATTGCGAAGACTGAGTTTTCATGTCTTGCTGAAGATCATCTACAGTCGCTTTTACATAGAGATGACCTTGCTGATCGGTTTGCAATAAATGAACACCCTTCGCCGAATAAGTCATAGACTGCCCTGAAGCAACATCTAATTTATTGCCTTTACCACTGTAATAATAGTATCCGCCGCTGATTGCGGCAATCAATACTGCTGTGACATATAAGACTCGAGTATCCATAAATCATCTACTTTATTGAATATGTCACGCTAAGACATTATTAATGCGGTACTGCTGCATATTTTTCAAGGAGTTCTTGATAAACACCTTTCGATGTTAGAAGCATATCGCAAATTTCACGAACTGCACCACATCCACCATAGGCTTGAGTCACCAGATCCGCACGACGTCGAACTTCAACATGGCCATTTGGCACAGTAACTTTCATACCCGCAATGGCAAATGCTGATAAATCTGGCCAATCATCACCCATATACAAACAATCTTCAGGAGAAATACCAAACTGAGCGCAAGCTTCTTTTAAAGCAACACCTTTATCTTCACGTCCTTGATAAACAAGATCGACACCCAAATCAGACATTCGTTTTTCAACAATATGACTCTTACGACCCGTAATGATGATCACTTTGATACCCGCTTGCTGAACAAGCTTCATGCCTAAGCCATCTCGGATATCGAATGATTTAATTTCATCACCTGAATTTGTTAAAGTTACAAATCCATCACTCAAAATACCATCTACATCTAAAACCAAAGCTTCAACATGACGTGCTTGTTCTAACAAAACATATGATGCCATTACTTAATTTACTCCAGCCTGAATTAAATCATGCATACCAATAACACCGATCACTTGATTGATTTCATTGACGACAACAAATTGATTAATTTTTTTCTCATTCATTTGTTCAAGCGCCACAACTGCTCTAGCGTCTTGCGAAATGGTCATTGGACTACGAATCATCACATCCGATACAGCTAAAGCCACATCAAAACCTTGCTGTTTATCGATTAAACGTCGCAAGTCACCATCCGTAAAAATACCCAGTAGAACGTCATTATCATCGACAATTGTGGTCAAACCTAGACGTTTATTAGAGATTTCGTATAAAACTTTATTCATTGGTGTATCTGGAGATACTTTGGGTAACTCATCACCTGTATGCATTAAATGCTTCACATGAAGAAGTAAACGTTTTCCTAATGCACCTGCTGGATGAGACATGGCAAAATCATTTGCTGTAAATCCACGTGCTTCTAACAATGCCACCGCTAACGCATCACCTAATGCCAATGTTGCCGTTGTACTTGATGTCGGTGCTAAACCCAATGGACATGCTTCTTGGATATTCCCCAATGTTAAAGCCACATCAGCATTTTGTGGCATCGGACCTTTATCATCACCAGAGATTGTGATGAGTGGCACACCTAAATGCTTGATTAATGGCATCAGCATCATGATCTCATCACTCTTACCCGAGTTAGAAATTGCAATCAGTACATCCCCCCGAACAATCATGCCTAAGTCGCCATGGCCAGCTTCACCTGGATGCATAAAAAATGAAGGTGTGCCCGTTGAAGCAAAGGTAGCCGCCATCTTACGACCGATATGTCCTGATTTACCCATACCTGTAACAACAAGACGCCCGCTACATTGCAAAATAATTTGACATGCTTGAGTAAAGCGATCATCAATTTGCCCAGCAAGAATCTCCAATGCTTTTTGTTCAATGGCCAATGTTTCAATCGCAACTTGCTGGAAATCAATTGGATTGGGCATATTTTCTGAATTCAATTTCTCAACCTTTAGTCAGAACTGAACGATCTGATGCAAATAAATTTGTTGTGTAATTTTATCATATCTATAAAATATACATGATCAAAAACTTATATTTTTCACAAAACTACAGTCAAGATTATTATTGCCAAATATCTTAAACAACATCAGCAAAATCACGTTTATCCAATCCTAATAAAGACAACTTTATTTTATTCTGCATAAAAAAAGTCCTCATCTAATGATGAGGACTTTTTCGTATTCTGGAGCGGGAAAGGAGACTCGAACTCCCGACCCCAACCTTGGCAAGGTTATGCTCTACCAACTGAGCTATTCCCGCAATGAGGTGAATTATAGAGAATTATATGGTGATGTCAACTCTCTATAATTTTGTTTGATTAATTAATCAGCACGACGCCAAATTGTGCCTTGTCGCGTATCTTCAAGCACAACACCTTGGTCTAACAATGACTGACGAATTTCGTCAGCTTTGGCGAATTCTTTTACCTTCTTCGCATCTTTACGCTGTTGAATCAGATCTTCAATTTGTTCAGCACTTAAACCTAAAGCTTCTTGACCAATATCTGACTTTAGGAAGTCATCTACATTATGCTGAACCAAACCTAAAACATTGGTTAAATGACGTAAGGTTGCATAGTAAACAGCTGCTTGATCCACCTGCTCTTCTTTAACAGATGTATTTAATGCTTTGTTGATTTCAAACAATACTGCAATGGCTTCAGAGGTATTAAAATCATCGCGCATTGCAGTATTGAAACGCTCAACTAAAACTTCATCAGGTGTCGTTGTAGCGTCAACACCATAGCTTTGCTGATATGCTTTGAAAGAGTGATAGAAACGTGACAATGTATTTTTCGCTTCTTTTAAAGCAGCATCTGAAAAATTCACAGGGCTACGATAATGCGAAGATACAATGAAATAACGAATTACTTCTGGATGAAACTTATCCATCACATCACGAATAGTAAAGAAATTGCCGAGTGACTTCGACATTTTCTCACCATCAACATTGATAAAGCCAACGTGCATCCAATAGTTAACATATTGTTCGTCTGTTGCAGCTTCTGATTGTGCAATTTCATTTTCATGGTGTGGGAATGTTAAATCTGAACCACCGCCATGAATATCGAAATGATTTCCTAAGCAGCATGTCGACATTGCTGAGCATTCAATATGCCATCCCGGACGACCATTGCCCCATGGTGAAGCCCATGAGGGTTCATTTTCTTTCGCATGTTTCCACAGTACAAAATCGAATGGATGCTTTTTTTCAACTTCTACATCAACACGATCAGATGCGCCTGCTTGCATATCTTCAAGTTTACGTCCAGATAAACGACCATATTTTGCAAATTTTTCAACTTCAAAATAAACATCGCCATTTGCTGATGGGTAAGCTGTACCTTTGTTGACAAGCGTACCAATCATATTTTGCATTTGATCGATATAGTCTGTCGCACGCGGTGCTTCATCAGGATGTAAACAGCCTAAACTTTCAGCATCTTCATTCATAGCGTTAATGAAGCGGTCTGTTAAAGCGGTAATGCTTTCTCCATTTTCATTTGCGCGTTTGATAATTTTGTCGTCAATATCAGTAATATTGCGAACGTATTTAACACTCCAACCTTGACTACGTAAGAAACGAATAATGTAGTCAAATGCAACCATGACACGCGCATGACCAATATGACAATAATCATAGACTGTCATACCGCAGACATACATATCGATATGTCCTTCTTTGCGGGGAACGAATTCTACTTTTTTACGTTGCTCTGAGTTGTAAAGAACAAATGGTTGCATAGGTTTTCTAAATGCTAAATACAAAGATGGCTCATCTTAACCTAAGCACTATTTTTCATAAAGTTTTCAGGAAATTTTTTATCCATATAGCATAAGCTTTTAAATTAGTCTTTCGGTCGATATTGATATATCCAGCCAAAAATTCATACTTCTTAAAATCAGCCCCTTCATCATTTTTAAATATTTTAAACATGAAAACCAAATGTGATTAAAGTCACACAAATAAACAAATTCTAGAATTCTTATTAAGTTTGAATGAAAATTAAAAAACCATCAAAATATAAAAAATGTGATTCAGTTACCATTTTAAAATAAATTATTCTAAAATTTAGACTAAAGTATCATCAATATTAAAATATTTATAACAGAATCACCAAATACCAAAGAATTTAAAAAAACGTAGATCTAAAAACCACACCATTAAATAAAAATTAAAATAAAAATCATTAATATTTTT
>NZ_JCAKMY010000013.1:0-101445 GCF_059515845.1 Acinetobacter sp. CY79 | reverse complement strand
GAGCTGACCAGTCTGCTGTTCGAGTAGGATCCAATCATCTAGGGTGGTTCTTGCAATATTAAACAGTTCACACGTTTTGGATTTATGCTGTGATTCTTTATAAAACTGCATGACTTTTTCGCGTATATCGACAGAATATGTTTTTGGCATGATCCTAAATCTTAGTGTTTTTTCTATTGTAGCTCATATTGGATTTTTAGCTATATCACAACGTGCGAATACTCCACTATTGTTGCCTTTATTATTGATCAATGCACAGGTGAAACCAATAAATCAAAGATTGCTCGTGCTATTTTTCTAAAATACCATCGACTAGACACCTTCAAGCGTATTTGCAATTTGGCACCTTTATTTGCACTTGAAATAATCATGACTAAAGCAATGTGCTCTGGCATTACACCAGCAGCATAACGCATGCTATTTGCCCTATGATTATGACCAATTAAATTGAACTCGCTATCACCATTGCAAGCAAGATCAGGCAAAATCTGATACCAATAGTCCATGCTTAAAGATTCAGTGCCGAGTCAAATGAAACCGACTATCCCATGTATAAATAGGTGAGATATTTGATCTGAGCATAATTCGATTAAATATAATTGGGCCTGATTTATAGTGCTTGAGTGGCCTGTGCCTGTGCCTGTGCCTAAGTATGAACGATGGCGAATGTCGTCATCATGCTAAGAATAAATAATTTTATTTTCATTGTTTTATCCTTTATAAAAAACCTTAACCATCCAGATGGTCAAACTAATCTAATAAATGAGGTGCATTGATCGAGTATGAAAATTTTTAAAAAATATACATGTGGTGAATTAAACGAGTTTTATTGCTAGTTGTCTGTTGTTAGTTTTTATCTACTCATAAAACAAATACTTACTACCAATTCAATAATAAGATAAGGAAGATCGTTAAATTAAAGTTAATGATTACTGGTCGGAAAAATGCCACCTAGTGTGGTGGCATTTATTCATTTAGTTTAATCGGCATGATTTTAAAATCATAAACCTTGTTGTTTTAAACGGTTCGCATGCTCACGATAGACTTGCACAGGGTCTTGAGAGAATAGACCACGAATCCCCAATAATTGATTCACTTCATCTAAATGATTCCAATTGTAGTTATCACGAATCGTTTTACCAAAGCGAGCACTACATACAGGAACCAATCCATCATTGGCACCTTCTTGACCGACAATCGCAGAAGAAACTTTCATGATGTAATCTGAAGCATCTAAGGCGGTGTTAAATGGTGAGTTTCCTGTGAAGGAATAAAGTTGCATACCATTTTGGCTATAAGCGCCTTCACCGCAAGCTGATGCCTCAATACCAACAGGGAAGCGTTGATTAAAAGCAATTGAGCCAGGTGTAGAGAGACTTTTTGCAGAAGCTAGAGCATCATGAGGGTAAGAATTTGGATTTAATCCTTGAGCCCAAACAATTGCACCTGACAGAAAATTGACAGCACTTTCTACGAGAGCTAAGCCAGTAGTCCCTTCCGCTTTTAAAATAAAATCTGCCATGGGTGAGCCTTTGTTTACACCAGCAACAGTGGTCATAGAGGCAACATGTTCAGGAATAATACCACCGATATATCGAACTGTAGGACCACCTTGGCTATGACCAATCAAGTTCACTTTTGGCGAACCCGTAATGGCCATAATCTCTTCAACTTGTTGTAACAACTGCTCACCACGAATTTCATTTGAGTTAAAAGGCGAGACACGTGTAGCCCATGTATTTGCACCATTGCGTGCTAGGTCAGGAAGAATCTGATGCCAATAATCTACACCGAAGCTCTCAGTTCCCATACGAATAAAGCCTGTTAGACCATGAGCAAAAACAATTGGATATTTTGTTTTGGCATAACTAGAAACTACATAATTAGCTTTGACTTGTTTGGCTTGGGTTGCGGTATTTGCTTGAGCAACAGACATAGAGGTTGCTGCGATTAATCCTGCACATAAATATCCATATTTCATTTTGTTTACTCACTGCTTGTGATTTATTTATTTTTTTAAATACAAAATGAGTATAGCGTCATGTTTTTTGAATAAAAGCTTAAGCCGATAAATGGTATAAGGTGTTGAATTATTTAACACTAAGTTAAGTTTTTCTTAATAATAGATTGAGTGTTGGATACTAGGAGAGGGCTTTAAATACAGATTATTTTTTTCATTTTTGTGATTCATAGCAGGTAATGTAACAATACAAGAGATCAATTACCGATCTCTTGTATTGATGGATTAAGTATATAGAGAGTTTAAAAGCTATAAACCTTGTTGTTTTAAACGATTAGCATGTTGGCGATACACAGAAACAGGATCAGGTGCAAAGGTTGCTGTGAGCCCAAAGAATTGGTTAATGGCATCCAAATGGTTCCAATTATAATTGTCACGTAAGGTCTTGCCATATTTGGCACTACAGCGCGTTACTAATCCGTCATTATCTCCATTCTTATCGGTTAGTTTGGCTATGATACCTAAGAGCATGTCAGGATCTAGAGTATTCGTGACTGTACCTGTACCACCAAATGAATAGAAGCGAATCCCTTTTTCAATTGCAGTACCTTCACCACAGTGTGTTTTAGGCATACCCAGTGGATATTTAACTTGAAATGCCGCAGAACCCGCCAAACTTAAGCTTTTACCTGCTGCTAAAGAGTCATGAGGGAAGCGATTTGGATCAATCCCTTGCGCCCAAACCAACATCTTAGAAACGAAATTTACAACCTCGACAACCGGTTGTTCTAAAGCACTGCCTTGGACTGAAATGATCAAATCAGCAACTTTTGAACCTTTTAGTGGGCTGGCTATGGCTGTCGATGATGCCACTTTGTGTGGCGCCACATTACTCACATAGGCCACACTATGCCCCCCATGGCTATGACCTAAAAGATTGACTTTAGTTTTACCTGTCAATGCAATGATCTCATCGACTTGCTGCAAAAGTTGTTCCCCACGAACTTCTGATGCGTTAAATGGTGAAACGCGAGTCGCCCACACATTACCGCCGTTACGTGCGATATCAGGTAAAATTTGATACCAATAATCTACGCCGAGCTCATCTGTCCCTGCACGAATCCATCCGCCCATACCGTGTGCAAATACCAAGGGGTACTGAGTTTTCGCATAAGATGAGAACACAAAGCGTTCTTTGATTTGTGAAGTATTACTGGCTTGGGTGATTGGTGGTGCTGCAATACTGGCACAAGACAGCATTGCACATACCATTGTTTTAGTCGTCCATTTCATAAAAAGCACTCTCATTTTTTTGTTGTTTAAAGATGAGTATTCCCTGTTGAATCATCATCCTGATTCATATTCAAAACATCTCCATGTCGAATATTTTGTCCATGCGATTGATCAATCGCTATAGGGGAGTTTTCCTCCTTTGTCATGTACCGATTCGAAAGTTTCAAGGCGTAGTTGTTCTTGTGGATTTTTAAACTGTTGGTTACGTAGTTCTTGGATTGCCGATTGTTTTGCAGATTCACTCATACTGCTGTTTTGAATGGTTTGACGATTTGCCAAATAACCATCAACGCGATTCTTCCAGTCACTTCGTTGTACATCTAAAGTTTCCAAACGCTGTGTTGCTTCAGGCCCGACCAAATTCATACGCATTTGACGGATTTCATCGCTACTTCCGCCACGCGCTTTAATTTCAGCGGTCAGCTTTCTCAGATCTTCAAGTTGAGACAGTTGTTTTAAATTCTCTTTCCAATCTTCAGGCAGCTCATTAAATAAATCTTGTAGCTTCTTCGCCTTTTCAGCTTCGCTCAGTTTTTTATCTTCCATCACGGCCATACGTGAAAGGGTATAATCGTTATAGACATCCTCTGTTCCGAACAAACCTTCGATTTCATAATGAGAGAACAATTGTTGACGCAAGCTTTTCATATTATTGAAAATAGCTTTGAAATAGTGGGATGACTCTTTATCACCACTTGGTGCTTGTAATTCACCTAATCTTTCACGATATTGGATGTAACGCGACCATAAATCTGTTAATTGACCCAGTAAAGGCTCTTTGTAACGACTTTGAGCATAACCAATAAAATCAGCTTTAATTTGTCGAATCTCTTTTTCACCATATTGAGTAATAAAAAACTCGAAACAGTTTTTAGTCGCTTCATTGACGATCAGTCGATTGGATGCATCCATCGAAAGTTGACAATTAATTTCAATGTCTTGCTGACTCGAACTTGAAAATGGAGTTCTCAGCTGACCTTGAGCATTCAGCGTAGCTCCAGATAGTTCAGTGCTGAATGCTGTTGATGCAGGAGATTGAGAATCTTCAGTTGGTGAAGCTTCTTGGGGTTTGAGCCAGTAAATAAGTGCTATAACAAATGTGATTGAAATCACAATAAGAAGAATTCTTTTATGATGTTTTTGCATTCCAAGTCCTTTGAAATATCTGAATTATTTTTCTATTCATTGGCTAATTTGCCATAGTCTTGAAAAAATCAAAACTGAAATTTGTAAAAATAGATAAATGGATTTGTTAAGATAGTGAGCTAAGTCTGTTACGAATCTTTCAAATGTCTGCACCAGCTTCAAGTGATAAGCCTACACGAATTAAGCGCCGCCATATCAGTGGTGTTTTTCTACTTAATAAACCTTTGGGGATTAGCTCAAATGCAGCGTTACAGCGCGTGCGTTGGTTATATCGCGCTGAAAAAGGAGGGCACACTGGGGCGCTTGATCCTTTAGCTTCAGGTTTATTGCCCATTTGTTTAGGAGAAGCCACGAAGTTTTCTCATTTTCTATTGGACTCAACCAAGCGTTACCAAACGACTGTTCAGCTTGGACAGAGTACAACTACAGGTGATGTAGAAGGTAAGGTCTTACTCGAAAAGGCAATTCCAAAGCTAGATGAAGCCACTATTTTGCAAGCGCTGGAAAAATTTAAAGGCGATATTCAACAAATTCCACCGATGTATTCTGCACTTAAAAAAGAAGGGCGTCCTTTATATGAGTTGGCGCGCAAAGGAATTGAGATTGAACGTGAATCACGTCCAATTCATATTGATGCAATTGAACTAATTTCGTTTACGACAGACAGTATTACGCTTGATATCACGTGTTCGAAAGGCACATATATCCGCGTATTGGGTGAAGATATCGCACAAGCGTTAAATACCTATGGGCATCTGACCTATTTACATCGTATTCAAACGGGTGAGTTTGAAATTATCCCTGAATATACCATCGAATACTTGGAAAGTTTGACTGAGCATGAACGTGAGGCTTTATTACTGCCAGCCTATGCACCCGTGAATCATTTCCCAAAAATCCAAGCCCCTGAAGGGCGTGCAGAATATTTTAGCCGTGGCATGGAAAGTAATATTGATCACCCAGCAGAAGCCCAAGTGATCGTATTTGATGGTGAAAAATGTTTAGGTTTAGCTGAAATCACAGATAAAAAACGTTTAGTGCCTAAGCGCGTTCTCAACTTGTAATGTGAGTCTAAAACGATGGAAATGGAAGTCATCATCACATTAATCTGTATGGCATTTTTTGCAGGAGCAATTGATGCTGCAGTCGGAGGCGGAGGATTGATTCAGATTCCTGCATTGATGGGAGCGCTCCCTCACACTTCGACAGCCACGATTTTTGGTACCAATAAACTTGCCTCTATTTGTGGCACAGCTTCCGCTGCATTTTCTTATTTACGCCAAGTCAAATTAGAATGGAAATTACTGGCTGTGGTTGCGATCACCGCATGTGTCAGCTCATTTGGTGGTGCAGCATGCGTGTCTATGATTCCACAAGCTGTCTTAAAGCCTTTTGTGCTTTTGATGTTGATCGTGATCGCAATTTATACCTTGATTAAAAAGCAATTTGGTCAAACACACCTAAAGCAAGTGTTAACGCGCAAAATGCTCATTTTGGCTGGTCTCGGTGGTTTAGCAATAGGATTCTATGATGGAATCTTTGGCCCTGGCACCGGTAGCTTCTTTATTTTCTTCTTCATTAAATATCTTAACTTTGATTTTTTACACGCCTCTGCACTGTCCAAAATTGGCAACTTTATGACCAATTTTGCCGCACTGATTTTCTTTGTTCCGACGGGACATGTGCTACTTGGGCTTGGACTGATGATGGCGGTGGCCAATGTATGTGGTTCATTGGTCGGTGTGAAAATGGCGTTAAAATACGGGAGTGGCTTTATTCGTATTTTGTTTTTGATTTTGGTCAGTGTGTTGATTTGCCGTCTGGCATATCAAATGTTCTTAATGTAATTCATTCTCGATATTAAAGTTATTCATACAATTTAGGGCATAACATAACGAAATTTATTGATATTTTAGGAAAGTGTTCTGCACGCTTTTTTAAAAAGCTGCCTCTAAATCCATTCTAAAATAAACACGACATGAAGACCTAAAGGAAAATAACAATGAATATATTTGAAGCATTGAGAGAAAGCCATGATGTTCAACGTGAGCTTGCTGAAAAGCTGATTAAAACCTCAGGGGACACGCCTGAACGCCGTGAATTATTTGATCAATTTAAAAATGAATTATTCGCCCATGCTGTCGCTGAAGACCGTTATTTTTATATTCCGTTAATGATGACGGATTCAGGACTGAATATTACGCGTCATGCCTTGGCTGAACATCATGAAATGGATGAGTTATTAGAGCAACTCACTGAAACAGAGTTTAGTAGTTCAGGTTGGTTAGCGATTGCCAAGAAACTTTCTGAAACTGTGCATCATCATCTTAAAGAAGAAGAGCAAGGCTTCTTTCAACAAGCTGGTAAGATACTTGAAGATAAGGAAAAAGAATCCTTAGCGAAGAAGTACTTAAAAGAGTATAAAAAATATAAAAACTTAGACAAGGATAGCTTGGTTTGAGTTTAATGCTATCCGTTTAAAAAATAAAAAAAGATGGCTTATGCCATCTTTTTTTCTAGGGATTCATTGAGTGTTCATCATTTTATTAGGCTGGTTTTTGTTCTGGAATTAGCTTTTTAATATTCTTATTTAAACTTATAGATCTATAGCTCGTGATCTTTTACTGGCACTATAGGTCACGCCAATCGATGCTGACATAATGCAAAGTAGCGCGAGTGTTTGGAGCACACTGATCCGTTCGTTTAACAGTAGCCAACCTGCGATTGCTGCCAAAGCAGGTGATAAGCTTGAAAGTGTTCCATAGCTCAGTTTAGTCAGTGTTTTCAGTGCTTTTAAGTCCAAAGCATAAGGAATTGCTGTGGCTAATAAAGCGATCATCAACGCTTGAGGCCAATATTCAAATTGGATTAATGCAGTTGGATTATGTACAGCACTGATCGGTAATAGGACCAAAGCTGAAAGCACAATCGCAATACTGAGTGCATGCATTCCAATATTTTGACGCGCAACCTTTTGAGCAAAGTAAATATAGGAAGCCCAAAATAACCCCGCGCCGAGTGCCATTGCTGCACCCAAATAAGAAAAGTTTTCAGCATTGGCATCTTGCCAAGGCACCATTAAAGCGACCCCTAATATCGCTAAAATCACCCAAACATAATCACCACGATGTTGAATTGAGAAAAAAGCTAAAGCCAATGGTCCTATAAACTCTAAACCAACAGCAATCCCTTGGGGTAAACGTCCTAATGAGGCATAAAACAATACATTCATAAAACAGACAGAAGCGCTGTAGAGCAGCAAATGTTTCCACTTCAGCCCAGGAAGTTGTTTGATCATGCGCCATGATTTAAACATCAAAATCACTAAAATAGACGCAAACACTAAGCGTAAAGTGACTACAGTCAGTGGATCCAACACCTCAAATAACTGCTTGGCAAATGAGGCGCTAATTTGATAGGCGACCATGGATAAGACCATGTAAAGGACAGCAGTCAATTGGGTATTTGGCATGAGGGTGCTATAGATATTCTTTGATGGAATTTTAACATTTTTTGAGCCACGACTGTGTCTTTAGGTGTAATGTTCATGTTTTGTATTTTGGGTAATTTTGAAATAATCCATCAAGATTGGCTTTAAAAGAGCATCTAGAGGTGATGACCATCAGAAAAATTGAATGATCAGAGTCAGTGTTTGTCAGAATTATTCTTGTTTATATTTAACTTGTTATCATCTTATTGTTGTATTGCTTTCTTGGCCTGTTGAGTCGTATAAGTACAGCCAATAGATGCAGTAATAATGGTGGCTAAAGCGAGCCATTGTGTCCAAAGCAGTTGTTGATCTAGGAAGATAAAACCTGATAATGCAGCGACAGCAGGTTCAACACTCATCAATGTTCCAAAGCTCAGTGCCGTTAAATTACGTAGCGCAATCATTTCCAAAGTAAATGGTAAAGCACTGGCAAGGATGGCAAGCGCTATAAAATAGATAAAGTTAGACGGCTCAAACACCGCACTCGGTAATCCAAAAAATAGCGCTAAAGGTAGCAACAAGCTTGTTCCTACAAACATGCCTAAGCACACAGTATGATTGCCTGAAACACCAGAAGGACGTTGCCCCGCGATAATGTATAACGCCCAGCAAGTACCCGCGCCCAATGCAAAAGCGATCCCGATAGGATCAAGAGGTTGATTGGCTTGATCAAAGGGGAAAAGTAAAATCAGCCCTAAAATGGCTAAGCTGACCCAAACGAAATCAATTTTTTGACGTGCGTAGAACAGGGCGACACTGAGTGGTCCAATAAACTCAAATGAAACTGCAATCCCTAAGGGAAGGCGGGCAATGGCTAAATAGAACAGTAAGTTCATGCCAGCAAGCGCAGCGCCATAGCTGATAATGGCTTTCCATTTGATTTGTTTAAAATCAATCTGCCAGATTTTAAAAATAGCAGCCAATATGATTGCGCTGAATAAAAGACGCATCGCGGAAACAGTCAGAATTGGAAATTGCTCAAACAACACTTTCGCCAACGAACCACTACTTTGTAAACTCACCATAGCAATGAGGAGCAAAAGAATCGCTTGGATGTGTGGCATATTTTGGAGTTTGGACATACAAAACCGTTAGATGAGCGATGTTATTTTATTGGGGAACTTTTGAAATTTGAAACAAAAAACCTCACATGTCTGAGCCACCGAACATGCAAGGTTGTGAACAATAAAAAACCACAGCTTGAAAGCTGTGGTTTTCAAAACTCTAGATAGATTAGAACAATACGCGAGCGCGAATTGTACCTTCAACGTTATGAAGTGTATCTAAAGCTTCAGAAGATGCAGTTGCGTCAACATCCATGACTAAGTAACCCACATCACCTTTAGTCATGAGAGACTGACCAGAGATGTTGATCCCATGTTCAGCAAACAAGTTGTTGATCTTAGACAACACACCTGGCACATTTTTATGAATGTGAAGTAAACGGTGTTTACCTTCAGTCAATGGAAGTGCGATTTCTGGGAAGTTGACAGCAGATAAAGTCATCCCTTTATCCGAGTAAGCAACAAATTTTTCGCCGACTTCAAGACCGATGTTTGCTTGAGCTTCCATGGTAGAACCACCCACGTGCGGTGTTAAAATCACGTTTGGTAAGTTACGAAGCGGAGAAACAAATTCTTCACCATTTGCTTTCGGTTCTTTCGGGAATACGTCTACAGCCGCACCACCTAAGTGACCTGATTTAAGCGCATCAGCTAAGTCTTCAATCACGACACATGTACCACGTGCAGCATTGATGAAGATTGCACCTTCTTTCATTTGAGCAAATTGATCTTTGGTCATGAAATTACGTGTAGATGGAACATCTGGCACATGCAAAGACACAACATCAGCAGTGGCAAGTAATTCGCCTAAGCTACCGACTTGACGTGCATTACCCAATGGTAATTTAGTCACTGTGTCAAAATAGATCACTTTCATACCCAAACTTTCAGCTAAAACTGAAAGTTGAGAACCGATCGAACCGTAACCAACAATACCTAAAGTCTTACCACGAGTTTCGAAAGAACCCACAGCAGATTTGTTCCAACCGCCTGCGTGTGTATCTGTTGATTTTTCAGGTACACGACGTAGAAGAAGAATTGCTTCAGCCAAAACAAGTTCAGCAACTGAACGTGTGTTTGAGTACGGTGCATTAAATACAGGAATACCACGCTCCATCGCTGCATTTAAGTTCACTTGGTTTGTACCAATACAGAAACAACCGACAGCAATCAATTTATTCGCAGCTTCAAACACTTCTTCAGTGAGTTGAGTGCGCGAACGAATGCCGATGAAGTGAGCATCTTTAATCGCTTCTTTCAACGCTTCACCTTCAAGCGCAGTTTTACGATAATCGATGTTGGTGTATCCAGCAGCATTTAGAGTGTCGATAGCGTTTTGGTGAACGCCTTCTAACAGCAAGAAACGAATTTTATCTTTAGGCAAAGAGAGATGTTGGCTCATTACGGCTCCGCTACAAGGCCAAATTTAGTGGCAGTATCATAGCATATGAGATCGCTTGATATACATTTCCTTTATGACATTCGATTCTAATATTTTTGCAAGTGATAAGGACGAACATGCTATTTGCGGTTTAATTAACTATGTAATTTAAAAGGTGAGATTCTTGAAACACGTTTTTCAGCGAGTTTGATAAAAATGACATATAATACGCACTCATGAAATCGAAGCCACTGTTCATGTCGGCTGTTCGTTCATGTCTTGTCTTAGAATGTGTGTACTTAAAATGGCACTAATTTGCCATTGAGTAAGATCCAGTTCTAGACCCTCAAAACAACTTGTTTTACTTCTTGCAAGGTCTGAAAACGATGAATGCTCCAATCGCTTTAACCCCAGAGTTATTAACCCAATTGACCGCTATTGTTGGCGAAAATCGTATCAAAACCGATGCGGATAGTCTACAAAATTGGGGGCGAGACCACACCAAACACTTTGATCCAAATCCATCTGTTGTCGTATTTCCATCGACCACTGAACAAGTGCAAGAAGTTGTAAAATTAGCGAATCAATTCAATGTTGCGATTACACCGTCTGGTGGTCGTACAGGTTTATCTGCGGGTGCTGTGGCTGCGAATGGCGAGATCGTGGTCAGCATGGATAAGATGAATCAAATCTTGGAATTCTTTCCAGCAGACCGTATGGTTCGTGTTCAAGCGGGTGTGGTGACTGAACAACTGCAGAACTATGCTTCTGATCAAGGCATGTACTATCCAGTGGATTTCGCGTCTGCGGGTTCGTCGCAAATTGGCGGTAACATTGGTACCAATGCGGGCGGTATTAAAGTGATTAAATACGGCATGACCCGTAATTGGGTGTTGGGTCTGACGGTTGTGACGGGTAAAGGCGATGTGCTTCGTTTAAACAAAGGCATGATCAAAAACGCAACAGGCTATGCACTTCAACACTTATTCATCGGTGGGGAAGGGACTTTAGGTCTAGTCACTGAAGCTGAAATCAAACTTGAACGCCAACCGCAAGACCTTCAAGTAATGGTACTCGGTGTACCTGATTTTGATGCGATCATGCCAGTACTTCATGCATTCCAAGCGAAAATTGATTTAACTGCATTTGAGTTCTTTGGTGAACTTGCGATGCAAAAAGTATTGGCAAATGGTCATGTTCAACGTCCATTTGAAACTGAATGTCCATTCTATGTATTGCTTGAGTTTGAAGCGCCGTTTGAACCGATTATGGACAAGGCGATGGAAATTTTTGAACACTGCATGGAACAAGGTTGGGTGCATGATGGCGTGTTAAGCCAAAGCCTTGATCAAGTTGAAAGTTTATGGCGTTTGCGTGAAGACATTTCAGAGTCAATTGCGCCGTTCACACCGTACAAAAATGACATTTCAGTATTGATCACTCATGTTCCTGCATTTATTAAAGAAATTGATGCGATCGTGTCTGACAACTATCCTGATTTTGAAATCTGCTGGTTCGGTCATATTGGCGACGGGAACTTGCATTTAAATATCTTGAAACCTGCTGATTTGTCTAAGGATGAATTCTTTGCAAAATGTCAGGTAGTGAATAAATACGTGTTCGAAACTGTGAAAAAATATGATGGTTCGATCTCTGCTGAGCACGGTGTTGGTATGACCAAGAAGCCATATTTGGACTACACACGTACCCCAGAAGAAATTGAATACATGAAAGCGTTGAAACAAGTCTTCGATCCAAACGGCATAATGAACCCAGGTAAATTGTTTGATCTTTAAGATCGAGCGATCTTTAATGGTTCAAAAAAGCGTATTCTGATGAATGCGCTTTTTTTATTTGAGGCTTGATTTTTGCCATCACATGTCTCACTTGTGTAACAAAGCTTCACTATTGTTAAATGCCAAATAAGCTCAAAATTTATTAAAAATGTATATATGGATAATGAAAGAATGATTCGTTTAATTGCTGCATCTGCAATGTGTTTGGGAATTTTATCGGGGTGTGCGACCACTCAGAATATTGTGAATAAGGTGAGTAGCTCAGGTACCCCGTTGGCTCAAGTGTTGAGTGAGCGTTCTGATTTGCGTAAAGATTTATCGACTGTTGAAATCCGTCAATATTTTAATCAGATTGAGAATCCAACTGCGGCGGAAGTGAAAGTCACTGAAACTGGGTTATTGGATGATTCAGTAAAGTCGATTCGTACGATTTATCGTTTTAAAAATGTGAATGATGATTGGAAATTGATTGATACCCAAAAAGCGTATCAATGTGCACGTGGAAAGAATAAAGGTTTTCAAAAAAATGAATGTCACTAGGGTTTAAAGGCAACCAATTGGTTGCCTTTAAACTTAATTATTATACTTTTAAAAACTCTAACTCATCTTTATAAGGCATGAGAGGTTCATAAAGTTGTTGGTAGGACTTACCTATAGCACCTCTAAACTGAATCAGTTTAGGAGGATTCAAACCTATATGCAAAATGTGTTGTATAGCTATGCCAGGGTATGGATCAATAAATATAATTTCTTTAATACCTAATTGATAAGCTTTTTTAGCGCATAGTTCACAGGGGCTTGCTGTTGTGAATAATTTACCGCCTTCGATGCCTACTCCACCGTATTTAGATAATTGTAAGAAAGCATTTTCTTCTGCATGTAATGATCTTGTATGCACTTGATTTTTTTCTTGATCAATTTCATTTTGAATAGATTTGAAACAGTAAGCCTTGTTTTTACCATCACCAATATTTTTTAATTGAATTAGTTTTGTTTTGGCAAATTTTTGAAAATTTTCATCGTACCTTTCATATTCACTGTATGTGGTATCACTTGAAAAGCTTGTCACCTCTTCCAGTGATCTTAAGTTACATGGTACTTGACCTTTTGCTACATCATTCCAGCCGACTGATTTAATAGAATAGTTTTCATCAGTGACTACAGCACCAACTTGTCTTGAAATACACCCCGAATTTAATTTAGCAGTATATGCAATTTGCATTGCTCGCTCTATTGATGTTGGTGTAATAAGACCTGGATGCTTTATTAAACTAAGATACCAAGCTAATTGTGCTTTTAAAATATTATGATTATTGGGTTCATTACGTGGATTAAAAATATGTATATCTGATATTTCAATGCATTTTTTGACATTTGCAGTAATTAATTCATGATACTTTTTGTGCTCATCAGAGATACATTTTTCTTTATCCTTTTGAAGTTTTCCTGATTCCTTTTTGTCTAATTCATCGATTTGGTTAACGGAAAGTTTATATTTATCTTGTAAATAACGCTTTCTGTCCTTACTAGGCGCATTTATAGAAATTAAATAGAATGCGGAATAACGATCTTTGAAAAATTTAGCCTCATATGGGTTTCTAATAGCATCAATAACTATATAGGTTTTTTGATCGTCTCGTTCTTTTCTATAAACTTTAATTAGTTTATTAATCATGTTTGGAAGTATATGTAAACCTATTGGATTAAACGTAAGATCTTTGAAGCTAGTTTTAATACTAGCTACTTTTCTAATAGAATCTCCAATATGTTGATAAAGTTTTACATAACAATTTCCCAGATCATCTTGAAGAATTTTTTTTAAAGACGATGATGCTTCAGATATAAAACTTTGCCATACATGAGCTGAACTAACATTGTCAGAGCCTTGGACATCATTTAATAGATAAGAATTGAAATTCATCAAATTCTGATTATTGTTTAATTGAGTCTGTAACTCATTAAATTTATCTATAATTCCACTCGGCTCAATTTTTTGATGATAGTGTTCTTCAACGATATATTTTAAAAGAGACTTAAATTCTGATTCTTCAATATTAAGTAATTTAGCCGTAATAAAATCACTAATTTTTATCAATAAAAATGGGTCATGATTTTTTTGAGCATAATTTCGAACTATAGTGTATCTTTTTTTATCCAAACCTTTAAAAAATGAACTTTGTTGATAGTGAATTTCCTCTTCTCTAGGGAATTTTAAATCACTATCTATTAATAGTTTTGATGCTGTTGAACAACCTGAGCCTGTTCGACCAGTCAATCCAATAAGAATGAAATTACTACGCTCACTTAAGAGGTTTGATATTAAATTATTGGTCATTATTAAACTCAAGTATATGTTTTGTATGTTTATTATATAACCCGAATCGCGGATAAGGATTTTTCTTTAAAATCATAAGCTAAATGTAATTTTATGATTAATTTTTAGTGCTATCAGATCAAGGTAAATACTTTTTTATGATCAAAATGATGCATAAATCTTAAGATGAATTGTCTCATTGCCTTAAGCAGGATTCGGGTTATATAATTTTTTAATTAATTTATCTTTATTTGTGTTGCGCTTTCTAAATTTCGTCAAAAAATGAAAACCCTCGCTTTTATCCATTTCAATGACACCTAATTTTAAGTAATAGATATGAGACAGATTTCTATCTTGCATTGTCTGTATTCTAAAAAAGCATACCCATTGGTATGCTTTTTTATTTGGGCATTTTATTTCTTCGCTAGAATACCCTGAACTCCACGAATCGTTAGCACTCCACCAATTAATAAAAATAGACCGACGAAGAACATCATAAACATGGTTCCGCCTGTTTCACCTTGATTAGCTTGGCTAATTGCTTTCGCCATTTCTTCAGCAGAGGTTGCACCACTAGCTTCCGCTTTAGTCTGAGCAACCATACCCACTGAGGTCTTACACATTTCCAAAAGTTGTGCATCTGCTTGATTGTTATATTTTTGCTGAAGTTGCTGTTCACACAGTACTTGATCAGCCGTACTGATATTCGGTGTATTTGACTTCCAATACATAAATGCACTGAGAATAAGCAGCACAATACCAATGATTAAAGACGTTTTAGGATTTAAATTTTTCATATTATTATGCATTTATCATTTTTTAGATTATGTAGTTTAACTAAATAATAAAATCTTTCAAATTGAAAAAATGACTAATGTGTACTGACTCTCTGAGGTATTGCTATTTTTAAGGCATGACTCTTTTATAAAAATGAATCCAAGTCATAAATCGCTCAAGATAAATTGAGAGAATGTTGTAGTCGAATTCACCCTGATTGATTAAGATGAAACCAAATCAAACACTATAAATAAGATGAAAACATTAGCTTTTATACATGAACCTGACTCCAGCGGTGCAGTAGGAGATTTCTCTCCTGTGACTTCGGTGTTCTCACATTATCAACTGGGCAATACGACTTCACCTTTTTTATTGCTAGATCATTTAGGTCCTGGAAACCTGTCGCCAACACGTTTAAGAAAAGGGGTGTCTGAACATCCACATCGAGGTTTTGAAACCGTAACGATTGTCTATAAAGGTGAGATTGAACATCGAGACTCTACAGGTGGGGGTGGGGTGATCCAATCAGGTGACGTGCAATGGATGACGGCAGCATCTGGTGTATTGCATGAAGAAGTCTTTAGTGAGGCATTTTCAAACTCAGGTGGAAGTTTTGAGTTTTTACAATTGTGGGTCAACCTACCTGCTAAAGATAAAATGAACCCAGCGCGCTATCAAAGTTTGTCTAATGCAACGATCCCGAAGATTAGTTTAGAGAATGACTCATTTGTTAGAGTCATCGCAGGGCAATATGCAGAGACTATCGGTCCTGCACAAACGCATACGCCAATTCGAGTATTCGATGTCAGCCTCAAAGCGGGTGACACACTGATATTGCCAGCAGATCATCAGGACACCAGCATGATTTATCTGCGTTCTGGTCGGTTAAGCATAGCAGGTTCAAATGATATCGTTGAATCACATCAAATGGCAGTGATGTCGAATCAAGGTGAGCATGTTGAACTGATCGCTTTACAAGACACAACTTTCTTATATTTATCAGGTCAACCTTTGAATGAACCGATCTATGCACGTGGTTATTTTGTGATGAATCAATTTTCAGAAGTGATGCAAGCCTATGAAGATTTGAAGAACAATACGTTTATTCAGCATTAATCTGCGCTCTAAGACTGAGAAAGTGCATCTGTTTAATCATCATGAAACAATTAACTGTGATGTTATAGTCGAATTTATTCTAAAATAAAGCCTTAAAAAAACTGATAGAAATGCATCTGTTTGTAGATCATTCAATACACAAATCAGTTTTACTTTGCTCAAATGAAATGTAGAACATAATGCAAACTGCTTCAAAAGCAACTTTAACCCGTGCCACGATGATGTTTCCATTGGCACTGGTACTTTTCGAATTTTCCGTCTATATCTGTAATGATTTAGTTCAACCCGCGATGATCACCATTACTCAAGAGTTCGGGGTGAGTAGCGCATGGGCACCGTCTTCAATGTCATTTTTCTTGCTCGGTGGCGCGTGCTTGGCATGGTTTTTAGGCCCTTTGTCCGATCGTTTAGGACGTAAAAAAGTACTCCTCGGTGGGGTAGTATTTTTCGTGATTTGCTGTTTGTTGATCTTAATGACGCAAACCATAGAACAATTTTTGGCACTACGATTTTTACAAGGGATCGGTCTAACTATCATTTCCGCCGTGGGTTATGCAGCCATTCAAGAGATTTTTGAAGAACGCGACGCGATTAAAGTCATGGCGTTGATGGCAAATATTTCTCTTATTGCGCCGTTAATTGGTCCTGTGGTGGGTGCATTTATGATCGAACATGTGTCATGGCATTGGGGCTTTCTTGGCATTGCATTATTGGCGACACTGAGTTGGTTTGGACTTCAAGCCAAAATGCCTGAACAGCATATCAGTATCCCTAAACAACCGTTGAGTTATGTTTGGGATGATTTTAAAGCAGTATTTAAAAATAGACGTTTTTTGGCATTGGCACTGTCATTACCCGTGGTTTCGATTCCCTTGATTCTCTGGATTGCGATGTCGCCTGTGATTTTGGTCGAGCAAATGGGTCTGACCAATATGCAATATGGTTTAGCACAAGTCCCCGTATTGGGCGCTTTGATACTGGGCAATATCGTGTTGATTCGTGTGATTAATCAATTGGCACTAGGTCGAACGGTGATGTTGGCATTGCCTTTAATGCTCATCGGGACTTTGATCGTGATGGCTGGCGTGATTTGGCAAGATTACATGCTGTGGTGTTTGATACTGGGTATGACGTTGATCAGCTTTGGTGAAGGCTGTAGTTTTTCGGTACTGTATCGTTTCTCACTGAATGCTTCAGACGTGTCAAAAGGCACTGTGGCAGCAGCAGTGGGTATGATTATGATGGTGGCATTTTTCGTGGTGATTGAAATTGTTCGTGTGTTATATGGGCATTTTGAGATGTGGGCTTATGCATTGGCGTGTTTTGCTTTAATCGCGCTATGGTTCACCGTGCCAAGATCAGTGGTTAAAAGCATCATGCAAGAACGTAAGCTCAGTGGGCAATTTTAATACACTCAGTTTTAATACACTCAGTTTTAATTGGCTAAGTCTTCATAGACTCAGTTTCAAAAGTTCAAGCTTTAAAATGTGAATCTAAAAAAGGTTGGAAGAAGATCATCTTTCCAACCTTTTTTGTTGAAGCAAAAGAGCGTTAGTCGCTCATTTACTTAACACTTAAGCTCATTTTTCTTGTTCTAACTTTTTAATCTTTTTATCGAAAATGAATGGTCCAAAAGGAAGAATCGAAGCGATTAATCCTAAAATAAAAATTTGGATTGACCATTTCTGTTTTTCACACACGATAAAAAGTACAGCCAAAAATGCAACAAACAGGACACCGTGCCCCATACCGACATATTTGACCAAGATCGGATTGTCCCAAATATACTTCAGCGGCATTGCAATAAAGAGTAGGAGTAAAAATGAAATACCTTCGAGTAAACCAACCCAGCGTAAAGTTTTGATATTCATGATTCACTTTTAACATGATAAATGTGAGATAAAGTGTACCTGAGTGTAATCAGATGTACAGCATGAATTACAAATTATGGTGTACTAAGTATTTGTATTTAAAAATTTAAATCCTATCTTGTTGCTAGGTTTTATATTGAATATTTTAGATGGTTTTAAATAGGATGAGGTCTATAGATATATCCCCATTTTTAGTAGAAATTCCAATAGAGAGCTGTGGATTTTCCTCAATATTGAATTAGGTTTGAAGCCTAAATTGTTGTGATGATGGATCAATATTTATTTGATAGGGTCATCAAGATGACGATTAAAAGCTCCCTTTGTTAAATGATCGGGAACTAAATCTTTGCGATAAGGGTGGATGTAAAAATGTTGGATTTCGAAAATTTCAGTTATGGCTTTTGCGAGTAAAAGAACATTGGGTTTATGTTCAACCTCAGGACAATCACGAAGAATAAACACCCATTGATCAATCGCAGTGCTTAATTCTCTCAGCTGAAATTCAATCTGATCGATCGTGTGCTGATCATCACTCGACCAAGAGTCTAGTGTGTTGTCATCAATAAGCGTATGAGCATCTAAACTTTGAAGATGAGATTGAGGATGTTGTGTTGAAATATTATCGATTGATTTATTGATGTATTTAACCGCTTCTTTAAAGTGCTGAAGCACTGCATATTTGACTTGTATAAAGTCACTACAATTTAGGCAACCTTGTATGCTACTGCTGAACAGCGCATGGATTTCATCGCGTTTCTGATTAATATCGGTCAAGGTGGTTATTCTTGGCTGATGAGAATGGGCTGACTGCATCATGGAAGCTCGAATGATTATGATTAAAGTGACCGTTGTTCTAGGTGAGAACTCAGCTTCATCACACCTCTGATTTTGAGTTTAAAAGAGCTGCGGTTTATTTGAAGTACTGACTTAGCAATCTTCAAAGTGACTTGTGAATAAATCTCAATTTATCCACAAGCCCAGATTCAAAATTTATTGAATTACCGAAAAGTTTAATGCGATCAAATGAATAAAAAATCAATTGATGACGCCACAAGCCACACGATCACCGCCACCACCTAATGGCTTAGGAGAGTCTGAATAGTTATCACCACCCGCATGAACCATGATGGCTAAACCTTTCACATCTGCGAGTTTTAAACGAGGAGCAACCACAGTGGTTTTGGCAACACCTTGGCTATCTACATTAAGTACAGGCAAGTCACCTAAATGACCATCATTGGGTGTTCCATGATGTGGGGTTTGTTGTGGATTAAAATGACCACCCGCTGCCAAAGCTGCCCCCATTTTTCCATCTTTTTCAGCAGGCTCACATGAACCTTTTTCATGGATATGGAAGCCGTGAAAACCAGGACTGAGTTTTTGTAAATCTGTATTCAGAACAAGACCTTGATCGCTGTCTTTGAATTCGATCATCCCGATCTTTTCACCAATCCCAGATGCAGATACCGCATGGACGTCAACCACATGGACATCAACAGCATGCGTTGTAGACACTGTTCCGTTTGGTCTTTCTTCTGGTTGCGAGGTTACAGCAGGATTCGAACTACATCCCACCATGAGAACACTGAGCACAGTACTAAGCGCAGTCAGTTTAAGAGAATTTTTTTTAACGGTCTGAAGCAACATAATCCATCCTTATTTTGTTTTATATACTGTTTCAGTGAAACAAAATAAGGCGGGGACTACAACTTTGATTAAGTATTTGAATGTATAAGTTTATTAACGAGATGATTATTTAAAATCAGGTTCATCATCAAGATCGTAGAGCATTGTGGCTTTGGGAACAGGTTCAGGTTCAATTGTTTCATGTAACCATTCACGCCAAATCGCCAATAAAATAGCCAAGATTACAGGGCCGATAAACAGACCCACCAAACCAAAGCTGGCTAAGCCACCCAATACACCAAACATAATCAACAAGAATGGAATCTGAGTTGCGCCTGAGATCACCAATGGACGAATCACGTTGTCCGCGGTACTGACCACACACACGCCCCATGCTAAAACACCAATCGCTTCTACAGTCTGACCTTGTGAGAATAACCAGAGCGATACCGCGCCATATGCAATCGGAGGGCCAAATGGAATCAATGCCATGATGAAAGTTAACATGGTTAATAACATTGGATTGGGTACACCAGCAAAGTAATAACTCAGTCCTGCAAGTAAAGCTTGCGCGACTGCTGTTAAACCCACACCATAAACCACTGCACGTGTAGTTTCAGAAATGGTGTCCATATAGTGCTGAATACGCGGACCAACCACTTTTTCCATCGCCTTACTGACTTGATGGACAATGGTTGGGCCATCTCGATAAAAGAAAAACAGAGAAAGGATCGCGAAAGCCAGTTTGACTAAGTTGCGCGTGATTTCACCTAAAACAAATTTACCGTAGTTGAGATGTCCTTGAACCCACACGCTAATATTATTAAATAAGGCATTGGGGTCAGCATTGATTTCTTTAATAATTCGCCCTAATTCTTTACCAACAATGGGTAATTCACGAATCACATCGGGGACAGATAAATGCCCTGAAGCCAATTGACGTTGTAAATCAAAGAATAAGCTACGACCTTCATGTTGTAATATAAATATCGCAAAAGTAAAAGGTAGACCGACCACAAGCGTTAATAATGTCGTCATGAGCAGGGCGCTCAAGGATGGGCGATTTTCACCACAAACACGTTGAATGCGTTTATAGATTGGCCATGTCATATACGCGATAATACATGCCCAAAGTACAGGTACAATAAAGTACTTTAGGATGTCAAAACCTAAATAGAGGAGTATAAAAAACAAACCAAACAATAAGGCGCGTTGTAATGTCGGATTAAAATCTTGCACTGATGTCTCTAATCTATTTTAGCTATGCAGCAGGATTTAAAAGGAGCACGATACGCCGCACTCAAGTTTTAATTCATATTACTCTGAAAATTAATAAAAAGAATTAAATAAATAGTTGATCTAATTAAAACCAGTCACCTTGATCTTCGATTAAAACATCTAACAAAGGTTGCCATTGTTGTTGAATTGCTAAGTAAAGTTTTTGATTTTTGTCAAAAACACTTAAACCTTGCATCGCTAAAGTACCATATGCTGCACGTTCTGCAATCCATGCCACAGGCTCTTGATCAATCTTGGCAAAAAACTGTTGAATATCTTTGGCGCTTGCACCTGTGGGTTTAACACGATTTGCCAATAAGTGAACTTGAACTTTGCCTTTACGAATACGCTTAATCTCTTGAATATGCTTTAAAAAACGCTTAGTGCTGTCGATATCAAAGAAAGAGGGTTGCAGAGGCGTCACAATCGCATGGCATTCACTAATCAATTGCTCGGCGTGTTCGCCTGTAAGTGCTCCAGGTGCATCAATAATTAAATAATCTGTTTTTTTGGGTGCTTCGCCAATTGATTTTTCATGACGCCAGTCGAGACTTTGAATCGCTGTCGCCGTTTCGGGACGCTGTTTTAACCATTGCAATGCCGATTTTTGATTATCCGCATCTGCCAAAGCCACTTTATAGCCTTTTTGAGCCAAAGCTGTTGCTAAAGTAATCGCTGTAATCGTTTTGCCACAGCCGCCTTTTTGATTTGCAATAAGTATCGTTTTCATGATTTATAAAATCTAATGTAAGCAAGTGAGGTCTATTTGTAGCTTAGCATTAATTTTAGTAAGTGCGCGTCTACATGACAAAAGTCTAGATCTTGTTTACATTGTGCATAATTCAGTTGATGAGAAATACCATGTCCATTTGGATGGCGATGTTAATCGGTACCTGTATCGGGATTGTGCTCACGACAATCATTTTATCGGGTACGAGAAATGGAAGAATAAAAGCTGAATATGAACAATATATTGCAGAACTTGAATTAGAACACCAAGAAGCTCTACTTAAAGCACAAAAACGCAGTGTAAACACCAGTCGAGCCGTACTAAAAGGGAAAATGGCTGAACAAATGGCACCTATTATGCCCGAGTTTCAGTACCTACCTAGTGATGCCAAATTCCTAGGTGATCCTATAGATTATGTCGTGTTTGATGGCTATACCGACTTTCGAGATGGTGATGGACGCGCAGAAGATATCGAAGTGGTATTAATCGATATTAAAAGTGGTGGCGCTCGATTGACCAAAGGGCAAATGGCCATTGCGCAAGCCATTCGAGAGGGAAAAGTACGATTTGAAACGATACGCATCGATTTTTAGGATTAATCCTTAGTCATCATGGGACATCGAAAGTACACAAGAGATCAAAAAATAACGACATTATTTTAATTTTTGAGCACGGGCCAATAACATACGTCGTCCAACTTTGGGAATACCGACTGCATCGAAGTAATGCTTTTCGGTCAAAATAAAATGAGAATTGACTAAGCTCAGTTCAATATCTCGATTGAGATGACAGCCATCGGCAACGACTTTCTGAACTGGGGTGAGCAGGTTCTGCATATGTTTTAACAGAGCATGGTCATGGTAGAGCACGTGCTCAACCAGATGTAATGTGCCATTCGGCTTCAGTACACGATGAATTTCCTGTAGCGCCGCATCCACATCGGGAATACTACATAACGTCCAAGTGCTGACAATGTTATCGAGCGATTCATCCTCAAAGGGAAGTTGTTCTGCACCCGCTTGAATATGTTCAACATAGAACGGCGCTATAGATACACGTTCTGAAGCAAGTTGAAAAATATCAGGATTAGGTTCTAGTGCATAAAGCGTATTGACCCCTTGATAAAAGGGCAGGTTTAATCCTGTACCAAAACCAATCTCTAAAACATCACCTTGAATGGGGAGGAGTAACTCGCGTCGACTGTCCATCAAGCTGGGCGTTTGCATGACTTGATTTAACAGATGCGGGAAAATACGTTTTTGATACAGTTTATAAAGCATTACACAAATGCCTTGTATAGAGTGGTTCTTTGATTTTAATCAGATTTCATTCAAGTGCGAAAGACAAAAAACTGACTAAAGCATTCACAATTGTTACTTACTCTCAATTTTCATTTAATTTTTAACACGTATAGTGAGTGTATAGCAGTGATGGCTATTTTATGTTGATTCTTGTTGGCTGTATTTATGTATTTAGATGAAGGCTTAAATATGATCTGAAAGGGCACTCCAACATGTAATCGTGAATCGTGAATGAGTAACGAAACGCCGTTACAAAACAACTATTCAACAAGATGAATTACATCGGTTAAGTAATGGATAAGTAATGTAAGAGGAATTTGGCAATGTCTAAACCTATGGTATTTGCAGTATTCATGGCATTGTTTGGGCTGAATGCTCAGGCTCAGACCAGTGCATTTGATCAAAATGTTCAAGCAGGCTTAGACAGCGAATTTAATATTGCCAATGGCTTAGCCCCTGTTTTAAAGGACCAAAAAATCTCATTACTTGAGCCATTTTCAGGTGAGTTTCGTATCTTAGGATCTAAGCAGTATCATGATGATGAACAAGCCAAATATTCACCGATTGATTATGCGGTAACACGAGGATTATTTACAGATCCTGACATTGCTCGACAGATTTCGATTAACCAATATGATCGTTACTTAAATTGGAAAATGGCGAAGCCACCGATCCCACCTAAACTCGCTACGCAGTTAGTCAGCAATATGCATATCATTCCAGCCAATCCTGAAATTGCGAAACAAATCAAACAAGTGAAACGTGGAGATTTGGTGCGTTTAGAAGGTGACCTGGTTCAAATTGATGCTAAAGATTTAAGATGGAAGTCGGCATTAGATTGGAACGGAATTGGCGATGGCGCATGCAAGTTGATTCGTGTTGATTCGATCAAATGGGTTGAGAAGCAAAATATTTAATCGTAGGACTTTGTGTAAAATATCAAAAGCGAACAATTTAATGCTTCGAGTAAATTTCGTTCTGGGGTAACAATAGTTTTAGGGAAATACTAAAAGCAGGCTAAACATCATGAAAACACGGAAGCTAAGTCCTAAAATATTATGCCTAACGACCCTGTCCATATTTATTTCCAGTCTAGGATTGGTCGCTTGTCAAAGTCCGAGTACCAGTGTAAAACTTGAAACACATCACTATTCTTTAAATCAAAAATGTCCCACTTTACTCGATATGAAAGTCGGAGAGGTTCTACATTTCCAAGCACCTGAAAATCCTTCGACAGGCTACCAATGGAAACTCTTACAGCCTTTAAAACTATTGAAGACGGAAGAAACATATCTGCAAAAGGAAGCTGAAGAGGGAATGGTTGGTGTCGGTGGTGAAAAGAATTTCCACTTTAAAGCTGAAAAAGTCGGGCAAGAGTTGATTGAGTTGGTTTATGTGAGATCGTGGGAAAGCAGTCAACAACCTGAACAACAGTGGCAATGCCGAGTTCGAATTTCATAAAAAAAGGATCTGAGATCCTTTTCTAGGTGTTAGACGTTTCAATGCATTGAGCGACTTTTTATTGAGTGCTTTGTTGTTGCCAATGTTGAAGCTGTGCTTGAGCTGTGTAGTAATCACTCATGCCTTCAATCGCATCGGTTGGATTCGCCAGTTCATTGTCAGCCGATTGTTTTAACTCTTGGTAAACTTTGGCTTGATTCTCCCAATATTGATAGTACAAACCTTGGATATAGCGCCCTTGTTCTGTTTTTAAATCCAATTCTTTCAACATGTTCAGTGATGATTTAATCAAGTCATGTTTACGTTGACTTTTCATCTCGTCAGTGAGGTTATTGTCTTTTTCCAAACTTTGCAGTTCTGCTTCTAAATCATAACTCAAACGATCGAATTGCGTTTGATAAGTGGTGAGAAGTTGAATATCGTGAGCGTCATCAGGTGTTGCTGGAAAGTTTTGAATGGATTTGGCTTCGGTTTTATCCTTCAAGTCTGAACCGTCTTTAGAATCTAAACTCGATGAATCAGATGGATGCTCTGACGTCGCATCTTTAGGCGTACAGGCAGTCATCAACAGCGTACTACCGATGATGAGAGGGAGTAGTGCTGTATGTAGTTTTAATGTTTGCATAATAGAAGTACTCCTTATTGATATATAAAAGTAGGTTTGAGTTAGAGTGCTAAAATGAGCATTTAAACAGTCGGTTTTGCTATCCAAATATACGTGAACTGGATGAATCCTATGTTGTTGTCTGGTTCAATTTCTTAAAATGAAAAGCATAAGTCATATAGGGAAATTCAATTTGATCTTGAGGTCTTTTTGAAGTGTATTCGAAAACGATGCTTTCAAACTTTTGCTTCATTTCATTTTGCTGTTGTTGTGGCATAGCAGCAATAAAACTGGTCGACAGTAAGCGTCGACTGACAACATCTTCCACTGTTCCAGTTTGATGTTGCACGAACACCTTCTTGCTTTCAAATTCAAATAATGTTTGCGCTTGAAACACCTTTTGCCACTCATTACTGTGAAAGCGTGGGGTATCAGCTTCATAGTCTTTTAAAAAATCAGCCAGTGCTTTGACCCAATTTACGGTTTCATCACGCTGATTCCATACAAGACCGAGATGACCTGAATCCTTGAGTAGGCGATGAATTTCCTGCAAGGTTTCGATATTTGCAAACCAATGAAAGGATTGAGCGCACAAAATCGCATCAATACTGTTGCTTTTAAGTGGAATATCGTGGCTTAAGGCTTGTTGAGTTTGTACCTCAGGATGTACTATTTTCAGCTGTTCAAGCATTTCTGAAATGGGTTCAACGGCAATAATGTTGGGCGTGGTTTGTTTTAAATAATCCAAGAATTTTCCAGTGCCTGAGCCGAGGTCAATCACAGTGGATTCGTGAGTGAGTAAGAGGTCTTCAGTGAGCCAATTGACCAATTCTTGAGGATAATTTGGACGCACGCTTTGATAAAGTTCAGCAGCAGAACTGAATCCAGTTTGAGCAGCAGGATGTAAGGAATGTGTCATATTTTGCGCTTTTTTATCTGTGCAGTATCTATAAAATATGACACTTGGTGGAATGTTTAGGCAAGTGAATGATTGATTCATTTTGCAAACAACAGATTGAGTGCCTTTTTTGGAATTGCAATGGATAAGCAAATAGTATTTGAAGATGAACACATCAGAGCAATTTATTTAAAAGGTTCAACTGAAACGTTGGTTCTTTCTTTTGGCGATCTTATTACACGTGCCAAAGGAACATCCATCAATGCAGAAAAATCATTAAGTAAGTACGAATATAGTGTGATTGGCTTTATGCCAAAGCAAAAATCTTGGTTTCCACATGCCAGTATGATGGGTGCATTGGACGCCGTTCAAGAGATCTTAGCTGAATATAAAAACATTGTGTCCTATGGTGGCTCAATGGGTGGCTATGCTGCGATTAAATACGCGAAACCTTTTAAGATGAATCGTGTTGTAGCCATGGTACCTCAATATTCGATCAATCCTGAAGAAGTGGAAGACCGTCGTTATACCGATTTTTACGATGCTGAAGTCAATGGCGATATGCGGATTCAAGCGGATGATATTGTCCCTGAATGTGAATATATCATTGTCTATGATCCTTATTTTGATTTGGATCGCGAGCATTATCGAAAAATTAAACCTTTGATTCCTCAGCTACATACTTTGCATCTACCTTATACGGGGCATGATGCAATTGCAGTATTGGCCAATTCAGCGCTACTCCATGATTTTATTGAACATCCTTTTGAAGCAACGTATTTCTATAAACAAATTCGTGATGTCAAAAAGAACAGTAAGTTTTATTATCGTAGTGTGATTGCACATCTATTGGGTAATCACAATGAAGCTTTAGGCAAGATTCTCAAAACTATTGACTTACAACTCGACAGTGCTTTTTTTGATGCCAGTTTAAAGCAAACCATCACGCGTATTTTATTGACCAATAAACGCGTCGATGAGCAGGATTTGCAAAAGCTCGGTATTTCGGTGAATTTGCCCTTTGAAAACAAGACACAACTACAAGACAGCTTTGGCAAAATCCTAGTCTTTAATGTGATTACTCAAAAGATCGAGAGTTATGATCAGCAAGTGATTGATGTGAATGGGAAATATGTTATTCCATTGCATGTTGAGAATACGGGCTTGGCTACGCTTGAAGTGAAGAAGCAAGATTATTTGATTTGTATGAATGATCGACGAGTGACCAAGCTGTTTAAGTTGGATGACGAGCTGAGTTCGGATATGCAACCTTTGGTGGTGAAGAAAGGTTCGGGCTTTTATAGCTTAAGTTATAAAGGGCTGTATATGCGTTCAGACGAAGCTGGGAATTGTATTTTTGATGCTGAAACGGTTGGTGAAACAGAGCAATTTGTGGTGAGTTAAGCCACTCAACATTGAGAAAGTGATGCTTGAGAAAAAAGGGCTTTATAACGGATAAAGTCCTTTTTTATTTCAGCGCTTCTGACGGGATCACTTAAGTCATAACGCGCAGATGAAGATTGATAAACATCCGTGACATGCAGTAAGGATCCTTCATGATCTTTTTGATACTGGTATCGAAACTTTTTTTCTGTCCCTGAAATTAAACCCGTCTGATTAAACACATAGCTGTATAAGGTATTTTCGAATGAGACATAAAAGCGAGCCTCAATCTTGCAACCCTGATTCAGCTTGATCAAACGAAACTCATTCCCTTCATCTGATCTGAATTCTTCATGATCTAAATTTGAAATTGAAGCCAAAGTGACCTCTTTAGAAAATCCAATCGGGCTGATGGTCAAAAGTGCCATTAAGCAAATTTGGATTTGGGATTTTAAATTCATAGACTCTTATTCTTTATTTGTTGTCTGTTAGATGAATACATATTGTAATCATCGAATACTAGAAATAGGAAAATTTGTTCAAAATGCTAGGCACAAAAAGCCTTTTCCAAAAAAGAGGAACTCAAGCGTTCCTCTTAGATAATAAATCTCAATGATTATGCTCGTTCAAGACGACGATTGGCACGCTTAAATGTACCGAAGTCATTAAATCGAACGCCGTTTTCTTTCATGATCGGGTAGCAATCTTTGGCAATCGCTTGGCGGATATAAAATGTATCCCGAACCACAAAGTGATGAATCGCATGTGTACCACCAAAGTTAAAGCAGAAAGCTTGTAACGGCTTCATGCGCCAATCAGTCCAAATTTGGCATTGTTGAACCACATTGCCATTTTCCACATCGCCATAATAATGAATATTTGAACTGGTGAAATGCAGACTTAAAGTCCGTAAATAATTTGGAGCAGCTATTGCCACTGCATAGAATTTAGTGGATTTATCGATGAAGCGCCAAATACGATGGCTCGGTTGCTTGATATTTAATGCTTTCATACCGATCTTGGTGATGCTCATAAATAAGAAGCTATACCAAAGACCATAATGAATATTGCCAAAGGGCGTATAGCCAAGTGCCATTTTTGCTTTTAGTTTGAGTTTGTCTTTTAAACCCAAATCTTTTTGTGCATTGGCATATTCATTGGTGGCATTCAACATCGTAAATGGACGTAGCGCTATCGCCAGCATGTTATCACCGGTCATGATCAGGCGCTTTAAGCCCCATTTGTCGCCGTTATTAATGCCACGCTCTTCAATATCGGATGCCGTACCTGACGATTTATGGTGATGCAAATGAATGTCACGACGAATCCAAGGGCTGATCGTACTCGGTCTAAACGCATAAACAGTCGCCAACATCGCATTATTTATTTTTTTATTTTTGCGATAATACATTTGATGTATCAAATCATGCTCTAATTCATGCAAAATAGACATCCAAAATGCAGAAAGTGAAACTGCCACATACCAAGGCATTTTCCCACGTGCATATTGGGTAATATTAAAAATAATGCCCGTCACGGATGTAATCAGAATACCCATCCCGATTTGGTCTTGATATTTGACTAACCAAGGATGTTGAGCGCGCAATTGATTACCCGCTTCCAAAATACCTTTTCGGATGCGATGGTTGCGTTGTTCATCTTCAGGGTCAGCAAACAATTTAAATTTTTGTTGGCTTGACATATTTACATCCGAAAGCGGTAAATTCATATCCAATTTCCTTTGTGAACTAGGAATAGCAAGGAATGTGTATAAAAATCCAACAAATGTCGGATTTTTAGAGAGAGTATATGATGGGTCAAACTCAGTCAACTGTTGTACCAAAAATAATGAGCAAACCACTTAATTTGCCAAAACAACAGCGCACACTAAAGCGCATGGAAAAAGTCGTAGCAGCAACTGAAAAAATGTTGATAAATATGGACTTGGAAAAAATTTCAATCCCAGAAGTTGCCAACGAATCTGGTGTTCCTCGTGCCAGTATTTATCAGTTTTTCCCGACGAAATACGACTTGCTCAGGCATATTGCCTTACAGTATTTGCAAGTGCTCCTGAACGAATTAGAGACCGTTGGCATGCAAGTGGTTTTGGATCATCCAAACCAACCGATTACTGTCTACGGCCCTCTAATCACTGCTGAAATGATTCGAACGACAGCCAAGTTTTATAATGATTCTGATGTGGCGAGTATTCTGATTTTAGGCGGAGCAGTAACTCAGCATTCATTTATGGAATATCAAGTCGAACTGCAAAAAGTCAGTGAGACGATGCGTCAAGGTTTAAAGATGCTCAATATTGATGAATTTATTCCAGTGAAACCAGACACGATGACGATTTTGATTGAGCTTATTTTTACCTGTATGAAGCATGGTTATTACACCGAAAGTTATATTTCAGAGGAGATTTGTCAGGAAGCTTATCGTATTGCAATGTCATATCTGGCGGCCTTAAAGAACAATGTCTTTAATCTCGATCAAGTCAAAAAAATCAGTCCTCAGGTTCAAGATTGAGTTGCGCGCTTATAGTTGATCGAGCATAGTGAGCCTGAAAGGTAATTCGATTGGAATGAGATTCTCACCTTATGAAAGCTGTATTTTTAGATTATGCCTCACTTGATCAGAATGATTTGGATTTTTCGGAACTTCATGCTGTTTTTGAAAATCTAACACTTTATCCAGCATCCAATGAAGATCAAGTGTTGGAGCGGATTCGAGATGTCAATGTCGTCATCACCAATAAAGTTCGAATTTCGGCTGAAATCATCCAACAGCTTCCACAGCTTAAGCTGATTTTGATCTCTGCAACTGGCACCAATAATGTGGATCTGGTTCAAGCGAAGAATAGCGGTGTGGTGGTCTGTAACTGTCAGGCTTACGGGACTTCTGCGGTTGCACAACATACTTTAATGTTGATGTTGGCACTTTCGACATCAGTCATTCAGTATCACCAAGCTGTTCAGCAAGGTAAATGGCAAGAAGCTAAACAATTCTGTTTGCTAGATTACCCGATTGTGGAACTCGCAGGGAAGACACTGGGCATCATTGGTTACGGTGAACTTGGACAGGCCGTTGCTCAGTTGGCTCAAGCGTTTGGTATGCAAGTGATCATTGGCGCATTGCCGAACCGACCACAACGAGAAGGTCGAGTTCAATTGGATGTATTATTGAGTCAGGCTGATTATGTGTCTTTGCATTGTCCTTTAACGGATGAAACCAAAGATTTAATCGATGCAAAGGCTTTTGATCTCATGAAATCCAGTGCTTTCCTGATTAATTGTGCACGCGGCGGAATTGTTCATGAGCAAGCGTTGGCTGATGCGTTGATTCAAAAGAAAATCGCGGGAGCAGCAACAGATGTGCTCACGGTTGAACCGCCGAAACAGGGCAATGTATTACTCAATGCTGATATTCCGAATTTGATTATTACCCCGCACAGTGCTTGGGGCAGTGTTGATGCACGTCAACGGATCGTGCAACAACTGACTGAAAATGTAAAAGCATTTCAAAACAATCAACTGATACGACAAGTGAATTAACATGCTGATGATTATGCTTTAGTCAATTGACGTGTATTCATAACTCAATAAAAAAGCCCGTTATTCGGGCTTTTTTATTTATAGGCGCTCAATGAAATTATTCTGAATAGATCCAATCCAATTAGCGAGGAACACCAACGTCATCCTCTTGAGATTTTTGAGGGACTGCAGCAGGCGTAGCGGATGATGCAGGTGTTTCAACATTCACTGGCGCTGATGCACTCGAACTTTGAATCGGAATAGACTGGCGTTGAATCTCAGATTCAGAAAATTCGATGTTGTTTTGAGGGTTACTATTTGGGATATTGCTTTGAGTATTTGTACCTTGGGTATTATTGCTTTGAGTATCTTGTACTGGCACATCAGATGTTATTGAGCTTGCAGACGGTGAGCTTGTAGAAGGTAAGTTTGGTGAAACTGGAATAGGTTCAATCACTTGAGGCGATACAGGGATTGTGTTCACCACAGGAGATTGGGTACTCATCGGAGCGGTAGAGCCTTGACTCATACTGCCACGCTCAATCGGAACGCCACCTTTACCTCTCAGGTTGTCTTTGCTTTGTTTGACTTTTTGGACAGCAGTGTCGATGCCTTGACGAGTGTTATCACGCGCAATCACAGCTTTTTCAGTGGTGTATTCTTTAGTATTTTGCCATGCTTGATCAACACTCGGCTTGATATTTGCAACACCACGTTCAGTAACGGCGCCGACTTTTTCAGCTGTCGTTTGGATTTTATCTTGTGCTTTTACAGCGAGAACTTTAATCAAGTTTGGATTGTCGCCATAAGCAGGCGTGGTTTTTTGCGGAGCATCTTGTTGAGCAAAAACAGAAGTACTCAAACATGCAGTACTTAAACAGAGTGTGGCTGTAACTAAAGCCAAAGTGTTGTTTTTCATTTCTTAATATTCCCTCTCTATTCAGCTGAGTATACTGAATTGAACTTATACATGCTCAATCAAAAGTGATTCGCTTAAACATTGGATCATCTTGAATCAAGGCTCAAGGTTTAGAGACAGTATAAATCGTATTTTTGGCGTTTATTAAACAATGATGTAAAGCACCATCGCTTTTCAAATAACGAATGACGAAAGCAATAGGGTGGATGAATCGTTTTAATTTAATCTTTCAATTCTGCTGCGGAATTTGAGTCGATAAGAGATTTAAAACATGAGTTTAAATTGGCATACCACCCACCCAGAGACAAGTCTAGGTGAGCTGTATTTTACTGATGACCAAGGCTGGAGAACACTTGATCATAGGCTTGATTCTAGAGACTTAATTCTAGAGAGTAAGAATCTGAGATTGTTCTGAGCGTCCTCTATTTATAATCAGGGTTGAGTCGTTTCACACCAGATTAAAGAGGCAATTCACTCAGTCCAATCTGAGTTTAAAACCTTATTGCGCTTGAACACTACCGTTAGTATTCAAGCCTGTTTTTGCACTACCGATAGGCGTATTTACTTCAACATTAGAGTTGGTATTTAATCCAGCTTCACCCGAATTTGGCGTTAAAGCCTCTTTGGTTTTGTTCCAACCTGCTTGTGTATGCTGTTTAGCTTTTTCAGTTTTGTCAGCCAATGTGTCTTGGGTTTGTTTGGTCTTTTCTTTGCTTGCTTCAGACTTTTCTGACCATTTATCTTTGACTTGCTGGGTTTTTTCTTTCGCTACAGCACTTTTCTCAGAACTAAACTGTTTGGTGTCTTGCCATTTATCTTTGGTAAATTCACGCGTGTTTTCTACGCCTTTTTCTATCCCATGACCCACTTTGTCAGCGGCATTATGTACACCTTGATTCAAGCTGCTGATGACCCCTTGATTATTGGTCTGTACTTCAGCAGATGTATTCACTTGACCAGTCACAGAGGCACCTGTAGTCGAAGTAGTGTTTGCAAAAATCGAAGCTGAAGAGAATAAAGCCGTTGTTAGAACTGTGGTTTTCATTATGTTGTTCATGGATCTGTCTCCTATATGGTTTTCCTGAGTGACGATTCAAATCGCCATCAGGGATCAGACAGAAAACATAGTAAAGTCTAAATGCACTCAAGATTGAATTTGAGATTAAACACACACAGGCAATCAACGCCTCAGTAACAATCATGAATATATTGTGAATGTGTAGATGGATTAAAAAATGCGTAAGCTATTCTTTATTTGCATGATTTTAAATTAGCTTGCGTTTTTTATTTACACAGTAAAGCGATGTAAATGAAAAACAACATTCTTAAAAGACAGATTATAGTGGATAAAAGGTGTTTTTCAAGGCAGTAATCGGGGGATTTAAGATCCTATTGAAGTCTAAAAAACCTGAATACTCGACAGTATTCAGGTTCTGCAAATCATCAAAATGAAAAATTAGTTCTTCAAGTTAGTTCTTTAAATATTGAGTCGGTACTTTAGGAAGAACAACACTGGATGGGTATTTCGAGTTTGAGTAAATCGAAATAGAGCCAAGCAGTGAAGAGGTTAAACTAGGTAATGGCGCAACGCCTTTCCATACATCGCTTGAAACCACAGAAATCTGGATACGATGTCCTTTAGGAATCAGAGCCGCAGTTGCAGGAACTTCAATGCTTACCAATACTGGCTTATTTTTCTCTAAAGGTTGAACATCTGATTCTTTAAACGTATGCCAAGGCTGAATCATTTGTCCTTTGATGTAGCGTGAACGTGATTCATCTACTTTACGCATCGATGCTGTGATAATCCCTGTACTCAAAGTCTTCGCACTGCCTGTTTTAGGGTCTACATCAGACACACGCACCACTAAACCACTGTCTTTCGAACTTGATGAAATCCACAAATCAGCCTGCATCGGACCATTTAAGTAATAGTCCTCTGTTAAAGGTACAGAGTTGAAGACTGAAGCAGGAATATTAGACAGATTACTATTTTCAAGACATGGGAATGGCAAGATAGACGTCGCACCAATCAACACTTGTTCAGTTGTGCTTGAGCATAGACCAAAGGTCGGTGCTTGAAGTAAGTAGCTTTCACCTGAAGTATTGGTTGGACGATCTTTTACAAGATTACCGCGATTGTTTAAGAAATAACGATCTGGATCAATCGCAGCATGTGGCCAATCTGTACTCACCACATATTGATCATAGCCATGCACCCATTGGGTCACGTTTGGCAAGCTTTCTGCGCCTGTGTTCATGCCTTTTAAATATTGGTCGAACCATTGCAATTGCATTTTGTCTAAACGCGGAACATTGCCTTTTGGCAAGCTCGGGAACAGTTGTGCTGCTTGAATATGCGCCCAAGGACCAATAAATGTTTTAACCGTCGTATGGTCTTTCAACGCTTCATGCCATAGCGGTTCACTGCGTTGGAACAAATCACGTGTACCACCGACAATAAAGGTCGGTACGGTAATTTTATCTGCTTGTTCTAACAGTGAACGTTCTTCCCAAAATTCATTGTCAAAGGAATTGGCTTTGCCTTTGAATGCATCAGTGAAGAGTGGGATTTGGAACTCGGTACTGTTTTTAATCTTATCCAGTGCCATCAATTTACCTGTGATTGGGTCTTGTACCAATGTATCAATCGGTAATGTGCCCAAAATAGTAATCAAGCTCATCCAAAGCGGAATAAAGTTACTGTTCAGCTGACCGCCATTGAACAAAATGTCACGATATGCATCGCCCATCGGGACAATCGGGAAGGCTGCTTTAATCGCAGGATGCTGAGTCGTTGCACCCAACACTGCTGTAATTCCTAAATATGAAACGCCGTATAAACCGACTTTTCCGTCAGAGAAACTTTGCTTACTTGACCAATCAATGACTTCATAGGCATCTTGCTGTTCAATTTTACCAAAAGCTTCCCATTTACCGCCTGAATTACCTGTACCACGCACGTCTGCAACCACAGTCGCATAACCACGTTTCACCATTTCAGGATCGGCACCACCTGCAATCGCTGAAACTTTACCTGCTGTACCTGCGCTATATGCGGTTTGTACCAAGATCACGGGGAATTTTTCATTAATTGGACGACCCGATTCATCCGCAGGTAGGGTGACATAAGCCGCAAGTCGAGTGCCATCACGCATAGTAATCCACTGTGGTGGAAGCGTGACAGATTTTGGATATTGCGCAGGGCGATCATACAGTTGCCATTGCGCATTGGCATTGGTGAGCAAAGGAACTTGCGCTTTGCTCGGTGATTTACGTGTACCCAACTGCGTGTTTTTCAACGAAATCGTTGTACCTGGTAAGGTTGTACTTGGGTTAGATGGATTCAGAGGTGCAGGTTGTGGACTCAGATAACTCAAATCCGAATTCACATTCTGCGTGGGATTGAGTGTTTTGTTTGCTATGCCGATGGATGTCGCAAGTATTGTGACACCTATACCTAAAGCGGCATAGAAAGAATTGAGCAATTTCATGATACAAATCCTTGTTTGCTGTATTTTTTAAAAGTGCTTTAAATAAACGAAGGAATATTTTTAATATTTTTATTCCTGATTTTTTATGTGTTGCATTTGCCTTTTTTTGATTAAAAATGTGATTTTTTATCAGGCCTAAGAGTTGTATCACTGTTTAGTTTTTCTAACAAGTCTTGTGGGTGTAGTTTGTCGGAATGGCAATATCAAATATTTTAAGTTACTTATTTTTATTGAAAAAATTTGTTTTTGTAGTCGCTACTAAAAATACATTTGTATAGAAAATCATCTATCTTTAAAAGATTATGATTTTATCGTGATTGGTTTTTTGGGGGCGAGGATGATGTCTTATGCCAGTCGAAATATGAATGTAGAGAGCCTAAAAAAGCACAAAAAGAGTATGTCTCTTTGTGCTGATGGTTTGCAGAGAATGACTTGAATATAGCTCAGGGTTTAAAGATCTGCTCTTAGATATTTTCACACTTTGTTAAGTTCGATGCTTTGAAGTTATTTTTGAGTGCATGGAAGTTTTTGATTTTTTCAGGGTCTTGTGGGTCAAATACAGTGTTTTGGTCTTCAACTTGTGCATCGACTTTGGTGAATGCTGAGATCAGTTGATTGTTTTGAAATAGCCAATATTCAGTGGCTTTACCTGTTGTAAAGTTGCCTGTAAATTCGATGAGGCAGTTGTCTTTTTGTTTAATCAGTCGTGCCAAGTTGTGTTTGGTTTCAGGTTCAACAGCGATGTTTTTGTGTTGTTCTAAAACGCGAGGAGCATTGGGGTTGGATGGGATTGTTGAGCAAGCGGTAATAAAAAAAGTAATAAGACAAGTGAATAGTGATCTTTTGAATGCCATAAGATTCTTTCTTTTTGAGTACAGTAAGTTATTGAGTATAGGTAATTAGATTAAAATTGGCTATAGGATTAGGGCTACATCATGAAATCGTTTTCTTAATTTTTACTTTTGTCTATCTTGGAAACTACCTTATCCAAACGTTGATCATAATATTTTAATAAATTAGGTTTCACTTCTTGTTCGGGAGAACGATGTGCTAAGGCATTTCGGAAAATTTTGATTTCATAAATCATATTTATTTCTTCTAATGTAAAAGTACCGAATGAAAAAAGTTCATTGAGTACCTTATTGAAAGATGAAGATTGTGAATTTGGAAATTTATTTCTATGAATTTGAATGATATCGCTTTCCATCTTTAAGTATTTGATAAAAAATCTCTCAATGTTTTTATGCGGATCGCTATTGCTTGTTTCTACATCAGCACCAAAATTTGAGTCATTGAAGCCTTCAGGCTGTACCGTTTGTGTGGAGGGAGACAGAGGAGTGTTAATATTATTATCATTATTTAATTTTTCGATATAATTGTTTGATATTTTTGTTAATCTTTCTGGATCAAAACTGTAAAATACTAAGTACAAAAGAATTGCTATAAAGTTAAAGAAGCTAAATGTTGATAGTGTTATTGAGATATTTTGAAATTTTATGTAGTTAAATGCACCTATAGTAATAAGGCAAAATAAAATAGATATAATCCCTGTAGCAAAAATCATTAATAAATATTCAAACAAATTTTGTTTTGCAGTCGTAATAGCTGTTTCCAGTGTGTCATCCGCTCGTAATTTAATCTCTAACTCATTGTATAGATAGGGTATGGAAATTAATGTGAGAGCAATTAAGCTTGCAATAATTTGAGCAATTGTAGAATAAATATATAAAATTGAATTTTCAGAAAGAACTATGAAATAGAGCTGTTTTACTTCAATAGCAACTGTTGGGATAACTAATACCAGTAATGACAATGAAGTGAATTTAGATGAAGATTTTATTAAGCTATTCTGCATTTTAATTAATTATTACTAAAAACTCCGCTGTAAACTAGCGGAGTTTTTAGTAAATCTCAAGAAATTTTATTTCTTAGTGCTGTAATACCGAAATATCAGCAACTGCCGTAAACAAGTCACGAAGTTGAGCAAGCATCAACAAACGATTTGATTTAAGTGCAGCATCATCAGCCATTACCATCACACCTTCAAAAAACGCATCCACTGGCGCACGAAGTGCAGCAAGTGCTGACAACGCAGCGGTGTAGTCTTTTGCAGCAAATAAAGGCTCAACCACAGGTGTGATTTTCGCAAGTTCAGCGAATAATGCTTTTTCAGCATCTTCAACCAAGTTTGCTTCAACAACAGCGCCTATTGGTGTAGCTTCTTTCGCCAAGATATTCGCAACACGTTTATTGGCAGCAGCAAGTGCAGCCGCTTCAGGTAATGCACGGAAATGATTCACCGCATTCACACGCTTATCAAAATCAAGCGGTGATTTTGGTGACAATGCTTGAACCGCTTGAATTACATCAACCGCAACGCCTTGGTCTTCGTATTTGGCACGGTAACGACCTTCAAGGAATGCAACAGCATCATTTAGCGTCTTAGCGTGATCTTTCAATACATCGCCATACGCAGCAAGAGCAAGTTTGATCAAATCTTCAATAGAAACATCAAGATTGTTTTCAGTTACAAGACGCAAAATACCAATTGCTGAACGACGAAGCGCAAACGGGTCTTTAGAACCTGTAGGTGCTTGACCAATACCAAAAATACCTGTGAGCGTATCTAAACGGTCGGCAAGGGCAATCGTAGTCCCTGTTTTGGTTTTCGGTAAAACATCACCCGCGAATTTAGGTAAATACTGCTCACCTAAAGCATCGCTTACTTCAGCATTTTCGCCTTCAAGACGTGCGTAGTAAGTCCCCGCGATGCCTTGAAGTTCTGGGAATTCACCCACAAGTTCAGACGTTAAATCACATTTTGCAAGAAGCGCAGCTTTTTCAGCATCCACAGGGTTTGCACCTGTAATCGGTGCTAAAGCAACAGCGAGTTTTGCAATACGTGTCGATTTATTCCAAAGCGTACCGAGTTCTGCTTGGAAGACCATGTTCGCTAATTTTTCTTTACGAGAAGCAAGCGGTTGCTTTTGGTCTTGTAAGAAGAAGAATTCAGCATCCGATAAACGTGGACGAACAACTTTCTCGTTACCTTCAATAATTTGTGTTGGGTCTTTCGACTCAATGTTTGACACCGTAATGAAGTAAGGTTGAAGTTTATTATCGCTGTTTACTAAGCAGAAGTACTTTTGGTTGTCCTGCATCGTGGTGATGAGTGCTTCTTGAGGAACAGCAAGGAAGCGTTCTTCAAAGCTTGCACGAAGTGCAACAGGCCATTCAACCAGTGCAGTCACTTCATCACGTAAATCACTTGGTACAATCGCAATAGCGTTTACTTCGTCAGCCAACGCTTTTACTTGACCATCAATGATCGCTTGACGCTCTTCAAAAGATGCCACAACGTAAGCAGCTTTTAACTTCGCTAAATATTCATCAGCATGAGCAAGCGTAATTGCTTCAGGCGCATGGAAACGGTGACCATAAGTCACATTACTTGCTTTGTGATCTTGAATGGTTGCGTCAACCACAGCGTTGTCTTTTAACAACACAACCCATTTTACAGGACGTACGAATTCAGTACGGCTAGCCGCAGAACGCATGCGTTTCGCAATTGGAAGATTATCCAACGCATTTTGTAAAATTTGCGGAAGTAAAACGTCAAGGCTTTGACCTTTTACGTCTTTTAGGTAACACACTTTTTCAACTTTACCTGCTTGGAAAGTTGAAACTTGATCAACCGTAATGCCTTGACCACGCATAAAGCCGTCTAAAGCTTTGGTTGGGTTACCTTCTGCATCAAATGCAGCTTGTTTAGCAGGGCCGTCAAAACGTTTTTGTGTATCTGCTTGCGCGCTATCAACATTAACAATTTTAAGTGCCAAACGACGCGGTGCTGCATACGCTTCGATCGCATCGAAAGCCAAGCCTGCATCTTTTAGACCTTTTACAGTTTCTGCTTGCAGTGCATCACGTAATTTTTTTAGACTTTTTGGTGGAAGTTCTTCACAACCTAATTCGAACAAAACGGTATGTTTAGACATTATTTGCTCTCCTTAGATTCAACTTTTGCGTCGCTTTCAACTTGCGCTTTCAACTGTGCAAGAACTTCATCACGAAGTGCAGGTTCTGCCATTGGGAAGCCAAGCTTCGCACGAGCAGCAACATAACTTTGTGCAATAGCACGAGCCAAAGTACGTACACGTAAAATATAACGCTGACGTTCTGTCACAGAAATCGCACCGCGTGCATCTAACAAGTTAAAGCTGTGAGATGCTTTGATGACTTGCTCGTATGCAGGAAGTGGAAGTTCAGCTTCCATTAAGCGAGATGCTTCAGCTTCGTAGAAGTCGAACAATTCAAACATTTTTTCTACGTTTGCGTATTCGAAGTTGTAAGTCGATTGCTCAACTTCATTTTGATGGAATACATCGCCGTAAGTTACTGTACCAAATTGACCTTTAGTCCAAACAAGATCGTAAACAGAATCTACACCTTGAAGGTACATTGCTAAACGCTCAAGACCGTAAGTGATTTCACCTGTTACTGGGTAGCATTCAACACCACCCACTTGTTGGAAGTAAGTAAACTGGGTTACTTCCATACCGTTTAACCATACTTCCCAACCTAAGCCCCAAGCGCCTAGTGTTGGAGATTCCCAGTTGTCTTCTACAAAACGAATGTCGTGAACTAAAGGATCGATCCCAATCGCTTTAAGCGAGTCAAGATACAACTGTTGGATGTTGTCTGGGTTTGGCTTAAGCACGACTTGGAATTGGTAATAATGTTGCAAACGGTTTGGGTTTTCACCATAACGACCATCTTTCGGACGACGCGACGGTTGAACGTAAGCTGCGTTCCACGTTTCTGGCCCTAATGCACGAAGGAATGTTGCTGTATGGAATGTACCTGCGCCCATTTCCATATCGTAAGGTTGTAGAATGACGCAACCTTGTTCAGCCCAGTAGGTTTGTAAGGCAAGAATTAAGCCTTGAAATGTATCAATATGCGATATGGCGCGACTCATGGTCATCCACTTAAAATGAGATAAAAATTGGCTCTAAGTATAAGGATTTTAGAAGGGAGTGGCAAAGGCTTTAGTCGCCCATTAGGTTCATGTTTATTTTATTAGGACTAACTTTAAATATTGATTCATACCAATTACAAAATGCATCATTTTGAATTAGAGATCTTTAGCATCTCTTAAAGAAGCAGCTAAGTGTTTTAAAAGTTCTTCGCGATTGTTTGTCATTATCATGATGTGATTGTTCGATGTTTCTATATTACTGATAATTTGCTGTAACTAAAAAGAAAAAATTATTTTCTGAACGTTTAGCTCTTTTTGCAAGCCCAAATGAATGTCCGTTAGTCAAATTCAGATTGTAAATTTTGTATGTAATGTTATAACATAACTGAAAATGATTCTAATATCATTCTACTTGATCGAATTTTAGTCATAACACTACAAATGGATTACAACATGACAAAAATAGCTTCCTTACTCACGCTGACAATCAGCGCTTTATTGCTTAGTGCTTGTGGCGGTGATGATTCATCTTCAAGCCCTATACCAACCCCTGATAAAAAACCAGACTTGCAACAGCAACAAGGGCGCTTATTGATATTGACTGAAGATCCAGATCGTCCTCAGTTGAATCTCTATGATTTTGCACAGAAAAAAATTATTCATAACGCTCAACTCAGTTTTAACCCCAGTGCTATTCATGCCAGTGCAGGCTACCGTTATGGGGTGTTAATGAATCGAACTCAAGGCGTCGTAAATTTTTATGACAGTGGCTTAAGTCTGAATAAAGGGAATATCTCGAGTCAAACACCACGATTATTAACATATCAACTCAATGGCGCCTCACCGACCCATTACCGAAACTTTAATGATCAAGCAGCGATTTTTTACGATGGTAATAACGATCAAAGTGCCAAATTTGATGTCTTTAAAGACCAAGATATTTTTAATAGTAGCGTTGCGAGTCAAAGCTTACCTTTTAAGCATCATGGCGTGGCTGAGCCTCGAGGTGATGTCGTATTGAGTACTTATCTTGCTGATGGTCAGTCTAAAGTCAGTATCGTGAAAAGCTATGGCATACATGGCGATCACTTCCATGAACAACAAACGCTAACTAATCCTTGTTCAGGTTTACATGGCGCATCCTCGATTCAAAAATTCTCAGCATTTGGTTGTGAAGATGGTGTGTTAGTCGTAGAGCAACAAGGTCAGAAATTTACAGATTTTAAGATTCCACTTTCTATGCGGATCGGCACAGTGGTCGGGCATCATTTAGCCCCAAATTTAGTGGCATTGGCATCGACGACGCCAGATCTTTTTATCATTGATCCAGTGCTTAAAAGTACTAATCAAATCAAATGGGTCAATGATCCAAGCACAACACGTTTGAAACAAACCTATAGTTCATCGGGTCAGTATTTTGTAGTGCTCGATAGCAAAGGCGTATTGAATATTTTTGATAGTAAAACATGGGAACTGAAAACACGTCTGAATGTCATAGATCCTCAATCACCTGATTTAGCAAAAACTCAATTGGTGGCAAATGGTCATACAGATGAAGTGTACTTAAATGATGTACAGAAAAAGCTGATTCTCAATGTAGATTTAAAAACAGGAACGATTAAACAAACCATTCAACTCGATACTGTACCGAATCAATTCACTTGGTTGGGTGTTGGGCAAGTTTAAATTTAGTTTTAAGTACCTAACCTTTTTTTATTCAGCTCAATAACAATGTTGAGCTGAATATTTTTAAACAATTTAAATGATATCGAAAAGATATAAAGACTTAATATTATTAATAAAAATTTCTATTTTTTATGCTTTTAAAAGTATATTTTATGTTCAATGTCTTTGATGAGGGTAGATTGCAAATTCAATGAGTAGCGTGTAGGTAATTACAGATGGATTTGACAGTAATGCAGTATAAGTTAAATGAAGGTGATCAATAATAAAAAAACTACGAGCTCTCGGGGAAGAGTCGTAGTTGAAAAACAACCAAATCAAAAACTCGTGATTTGATATTGATCTATTGCTTTCAATTAAAATCGTCAGACTTAATCCTGATTCACAGTGCGAATTGGATTTTGATGATTTGGTGATAGGTGACTCGATGAAAGTGGGTCATATTTATATTGCTTTTTTGGCATGACGAGCCAAAGTACCAAATATACTAAAATGCCAGGAAAAGCGGCACTCATCAGTGATACAACGACAAAGATCATACGAAGCAAATTCGCATTCCAACCAAAACGTTCAGCAATACCACCCATTACACCTGCAATCATATTTGAGCGGTTAGAGCGATATAAACCAACATTGGCCATTGAGGTCTCCTTTAAAACCTAAAATAAAATGGATACATAATCCAGAAATTAAAATATCTCATATGTATGTATATTTTATGGAGATGAAATCAAGATTTTTAAAGTGACCATCATCATTAAATCGTTAATTTATGTAATTAGTGACAGGATTTTATAATCTAAGTCATTGAAATATAGAGTTTGGTTGATTAATCTCATTTTAGACAATCAATTGTTTGGTCATATGGTCATCTGCTAAAGCTATAATAAGGTGATTAAAAATAATGACTCAATTTACTCTGGGTGTGGTCGAATGCTTCAAACTATAAAGCCAATACGAAGATCCTCACTTTTTCTTGCGAGTTGCTTGGTGATTCTTGCACTGACTGGATGTAATTCACCTTCTTCTACAGAAGCGTTGGAAAAGTATGATGCGGAAATGCAGAGTCAAAAAGGCGTATCAAATGAAGAGGGGCGTACGCTCACTGATATTGCAGGTCAAGCAACTGTGCCAGTTTTCGAGAAACATCAGAAAAAATCAAGTGTAGATGAGCAAGCAATGCCCTATGTGGGTAGGTATTATGCCTCGATCAGTTGTGATGATCCCTTGGTCTCTTGTGAAAGTGGGCATGCAGATTTTATCTTGAATCTATTGCCAGATGGCACAGCACATCGCACCATTATTCATTTAGGCACAATTACTTTTGAGTCCCATAAACAGTATCGTCAGGATACTTGGTCATATCAACCTGAACTGAAGCAAATTACTTTACACCGTGCAAATGGTGTCGAGTTTTTTTATACCATGAAAGATACACATACCATGGTGTTGAATAGTGAAAAAGTTCGGAATTTTACGCAAAAAAATATTGATTTTTTTGCGCAGGGCGGTGCTTTTCCATTAGAAAATTATGTGCTTAAGCGAGCAGACTGAGCCGTATTTAATTAATATCTAGAGTTGTTTGAGTAAGGGGATAAGTGAAAAAAAGCTAATGCTGTTCGCTGGGCTCAAAATCTTCGATTGAAAACAATCTGCTTGATTGCGAGAGTTATAACGCATCAAATTGTTATAAAGCGATTAAGTAGTTTTTTTTATTTTGCTTGCTTCAAGCCATTCACAGATTAAAAATGAGATTTACGATATTCAAATATCAGCATTAAGCCTAGATTAATTTCATTAATCGAGATGGAACATCGCTCAAATGAGTTTAGTGAAATGCACAGCGTAGATATGAAAAATCATCTATCATCGTTTTTACGATCTAGATTCATTTAAATTAAATAGTGTTTAAAAAAATAAAATGGTGGGTCGTCCGCGATTCGAACGCGGGACCAACGGATTAAAAGTCCGCTGCTCTACCAGCTGAGCTAACGACCCTGAGGAGTGTAAATGATGAGTATCATTTATACGGCGCAAGATATGGTATTTTGCATTATCCCGAAGGATATGATGGTGGGTCGTCCGCGATTCGAACGCGGGACCAACGGATTAAAAGTCCGCTGCTCTACCAGCTGAGCTAACGACCCATCAAGGATGATCAAATAAAATGGTGGGTCGTCCGCGATTCGAACGCGGGACCAACGGATTAAAAGTCCGCTGCTCTACCAGCTGAGCTAACGACCCTGAACATCACAATCAAAAATGAATTTGAATGTAGAGTGTGAGAAAAACAGGATTTTTCTAACACCACTTCGTTTGATGGAGCGTATTGTAGCAAGATCTCAACCGAGCGCAAGTAAAAATTAAGAAAGTTGCCTATGGTTGATTATAAATGCAACAAATCCGCTTTATCTAATCATAAAATAGGCAACAATTACTTTTAAAAGCGATATTTATACGCTTGAATGTTGTCGAAAATTTCTTGTGTCATCTTACAATAACGATCTTCTTGCGGTAACAGTACCAAAATCTGCTCATCTGTTTTGCTTAAATCGAAGCCTTCTTCCTTTAATTTACTTTTTTGATATTTAAAAGTGCCTGTTGTTTCGATGGCTTTTTGCACACGTAAGAAAACAGGAATGGCATAAGAGGGTAGATTTTTCTTGAATTCGATGACCATATTAACTAGATCTTCATCATTTAGTGTTTCGCCTTCTTTTAAAGTGATCGCCGCCATTCCTGCACGACCATTGGTGTTAGGAATTTCTACACCATACACCACAGCTTCTGTGATTTTTTCATAATCGCTACAGATGTTTTCAACTTGGGTCGTCGACACATTTTCACCTTTCCAGCGGAAGGTATCACCCAAGCGATCTACAAATTGTGCATGCCGGAAACCTATATCTTTCACTAAGTCACCTGTAATGAAGTACGAATCATTTTTGGTAAACACGTTATGCATGATCGATGATTTATTCTTTTCGGGATCTGTATAGCCATCGAAAGGGGAGCGATTGGTGATCTTCCCAATGAGCAGTCCAGTTTCGCCTTTTTTCACTTTTATACAGTGTCCATTTTTATCTAATATGGGCTGATCTTTTTCTTTGTCATATTGAATAATGGCATAAGGAACGGGTGAAAAACCGACTGTATTGTCGAAGTTTAAAACATTGGAGAACCCCACATTACCTTCACTCGACGCATAAAGTTCGAATACTTCTTCGATCCCAAAGCGTTGTTTAAACTTATTCCAAATATTGGGGCGCATGCCATTACCAATCATTTTGGTCACACGATGCGAACGTTCATCGCTTGATTCAGGGGCATCCATCAAGTATCGGCATAACTCACCCACGTAGCCGATGGCAGAAGCATTGAATTTTTTAACATCAGTCCAAAAATGAGACGTTGAAAATTTACGTCGAATGGCGAGTGCTGAATTTCCTGCAAGCACGGCACACCAACATACGACCATACCTGTGGCGTGATAAAGCGGTAAGGTGCAGTACAGAACATCATCTTTGTTGAGATTAAGCACATGACCATAGGTGCCAAAAGCGAGCATCCAGCGGCTATTACTAAAGATCACGGCCTTAGGCAAACCTGTTGTGCCTGAAGTGTAGATATAAAATAACCCATCTGCACCAGTGACCTTATGGGTCTCTTTTAAATTTGACTTGGAAAATGACAAAATTTCTTGTGCTAAATTGGTATAGCCTTGAGGTGCTTCACCGATATCTTGTCGTGTATTTTGATCTGCGAACCAATAAAAATCTTTTTCAGTAATGCTGAGTGTTTCACGCACTTCTGATACAGCTTCACGACATTCTTCACCCACAATAATCGCAATTGGTTTTACAAGGTTAATGCTGTGCGTCAGCACTTTACCTGTTTGAGAGGTATTGACCATTGCGGAGACGACACCGATCTTGGCTAAACCCATGACGGTTGCCAGCAATTCAGAACGGTTTTCTATTACTACCGCAATCACATCACCTTTCTTCGCGCCTTGAGCAAGATAAAAGTGAGCAATTTGATTGGCCCAATCATTCAGTGCGTTATAGCTATATTTTTGGTCTTCAAACAACAAGGCATAACCCGTAGGGTTGCGTTTTACGGCTTTTTCAAAGGCTAGAGCTAAACCTGCTGGCGTCGAGGCTGTTCTAAAATAGGCTTGGCTCAGCCCGACAGCAATGTGAGGAAGTTTTCCGATTAATTTGGGTAAACGTACAGCAACGTCAGTGAGTCCGATTAGATCATGATTATTGGTTTGGCTCATGGGAATCCTATTTTGTATTCTTTATCCGTTTATCTTTAATTCGTCGCAATAGAGTCTTGCTGTCATTTTTAAAGTATTTTTAAACCAACTTGCGCGTTAATTCAATCTTGATTGGTCAAAGGTGTCTAACAACCTTGATTAAAGTAACAAAAAAAACCTAGCCATCGTAATGACTAGGTTTTATTAAATTAAGATTATTTGGCTAATCACTCTTCAGTAGGAGGAGTTGCTTTTTTAGGTGGGCGACCACGAGGGCGACGAGGACGTACTGGTTTATCTTCATCCGATAATTCAGCATCATCTTTTACTTCTTCCGAGCTTGAATTTTCAACTTTCGGATTCGCATCAGACGCCTTTCCCACTTTCTTGATGTCAGTTTTGACTGCAATAGGTTCAGCAATTGTATCTACTGAAGGCTCAACAACAGTATTTGCAACTGCTACAGTGCTTTCAGTCTCAACCTTTTCATCAATCGTGATATCAACAACTGCACTGGTTTCAGTTTCAATTGTTGGAGCGATCTCAGCAGGTGCCACAGTAGATTCTTCTACAGTAACAACAGCAGGCGCTTCTACAGCATTGACTTCTTCAACACGTGCTTGCTTTGCTTGCTCAGCAGCAAGTTTCGCTAGACGACGACGTTCACGTGGATCGTTAGCAACACGATTATCTGAAACCGGTTTTGGCGGTGTTAAATTCAACACAGGCGCTGGTTCAGCTTCAACTTGCACTTTCGTGACAACAACATCACGTGTTACGGGCTTTTTCTCTTCCGTCGTGTGATTAGATGCGACGGTGAGTGTTGCTATGTACGCTTCAGTGAACTTTTGCAATGCACGATTGAAGGTTGGGATTAAACCAAATTGTTCAATCAAAACAGAGCAGTCGTCCCCATATACATGACGAATTAAGCTGATTACTGTGTATTGACCTAAGGTAGGTACCTGTGAAGGATTGACTTTAGGGGCAACCACTTTCGCTTTGTTGTCACGTTGTTTATTGCGACGATTCTGGCGAGGATCATTGCTTGCACGACGAACAGGTTGTACTTGTTCAGTTTGCTTTGGCTCAGCTTGAGTGATTTGAGCTTCAATAACTTTAGGCGCTTCAGCTTTGATTACTTCTGCAACAGGTGTAGGAGTAACTATAGTCTCAATAACGTCATTAACCACTGGTTGAACTGTAGGGTTTAAAGCGATGATTTCACTTTTTGTCTGATCTACGTTCACGACAAGTGCTGTAGTGAGGTTATTGTTATGTGGTACATCCACCATGTCCACTTTAGGTTGCTGAGCTTGATCAACAGGTATTGAAACAGGTTGTTCATTCAATACGCTTTGATCGCGGTGACGATTTGGGCGAGGTGGACGTTGTGCATTGCGGTCACGACGTGGAACAGCTGGCTCATTTTGCGCATCAAATGATTGTTCATTTTGATGTGGGCGCTTTGGATTACGTGGTTTCTGCTCACGTGGTTCAATGCGTTGCTCATGACGGTTGTCTTGACGTGGATGCTCTTGACGCATACTGTCTTGACGAAGATTGTCATGGCGCTGATTCTCTTGACGAGATACATCATGACGCTCTTGACGTTGCTCATGGCGATGTTCTTGACGTGTTATTTGTACAACTTCTTCAATGACATGCTGATCTTGGACTTGTTCACGATTGTCACGTTGTTTGTTGTTACGTGGCTTTTTATTGTTGTTACGCTGTGGACGATCATCTTTCTCAGCGCGATCAGCACCGTCACGAACATCATTTTTAGCTATAGGACTATGTGAGATGTACGCATTGGTTTCAGGAGCTTTAGGTATTTCAACTGCAACAACAGGAGCAGTATGAGAAACTTGACCAAATTGACCACGACTTACTGCACCACCATTGACCATTTGTTCAATCGCGGCTGCGGCATTGTTTGCAGTACGTGATTGATCAATCGTTGCTGCTTGTTTTTGGACAAACAAGTTTTCTAGCCAAGCGCATGGGCTAGTTGAAGGTGCTGCTACAGTGGCTTGAACAGGTTTCTGCGTTGTATTTTGTGGCGCTGGAGCAGCATTTTTACGTTTCGCATTTTTGTCTTGCTGTGCTGGTGCAGGGGCATGCGTATGTTGAACATGCTGTTCTTCATCTAAATGCCACTCAGAAGATTCATAACCCAATTCTTTTTCACTATTGCGTGTTGCTTCAGTACGCTCATAGCTTGTTGGTGCGAAACCTTCTGGGTTAAATGTAATCTCGTAATGCGGTGTTTCTAAATGTGGATGGGGTAATACTGTCACACGTACATTTGACGTTTGTTCTAAGTAAACAAGGCTGTGACGCTTTTCATTCAATAAGAATGCTGCAATTTCAACAGGCACTTCAACTTGAACTTCACCTTGACGTTCACGCAGTGCAATTTCTTCCACTTTACGCATAATCGAAAGAGATAACGAACGAAGATCACGTACCATGCCTGTGCCATGACAGCGTGGGCATACATAACCTGTTGCTTCTTCTAAAGATGGGCGTAAGCGTTGACGACTCATTTCCATTAAGCCAAAGCGAGACAATTGACCGAATTGGATACGGGCACGGTCGCTTTGTGTTGCTTCACGAAGTTTCGCTTCAACCATACGTTGGTTGCGCTCTTTGGTCATATCGATGAAGTCGATCACAACCAAGCCACCGATATCACGCAAACGTAATTGGCGAGCGATTTCTTCTGCAGCTTCTAAGTTGGTGTTTAATGCTGTTTCTTCAACATCATGACCACGAGTCGATTTTGCAGAGTTAATATCGATTGAAACCAAAGCTTCAGTTTGGTCAATCACAATCGAACCACCCGCAGGAAGTTTAACTTCACGTTCGTAAGCGGTTTGAATTTGACTTTCGATACCGAAATGAGCGAACAAAGGTTCGTTCAAAGTATATGTTTTTAGCTTGTCTAATTGGTTCGGCATCACTGCTTTCACGAAGTTGTAGGCTTCGTTGTAGGCTTGCTCAGAGTCAATTAGGATTTCAGAAACATCATCACGTAGATAATCACGAATGGCACGTGTCACCACGCCAGCTTCTTGATGGACCAACATTGGCGATGGGCCAGAAGTTGATGACTTTTGAATACGTGCCCAAAGATCTAACAAATGTTGAAGATCAAGTTGTAACTCTTCTTGAGAACGACCGATTCCCGCAGTACGAACGATCACGCTCATGCCACGAGGTACGTTTAAAGATGCCAACATTTCTTTCAATTCTTCACGAACTGCACCTGAAATCTGACGGCTGATACCCCCCCCTTTCGGGTTATTTGGCATCAAGACAAGGTAACGACCGGCTAAAGAGATGAAGGTAGAAAGGGCAGCGCCTTTATTTCCACGTTCTTCTTTTTCAACTTGAACCAGAAGCTCAGTACCTTCAGTAATGAGTTCACGGATATTTGAAGTCTGACGAGGATCAGCTTTGTAGTATGAATTGGCAATTTCGCGCATCGACAAGAAACCTTGACGACCTGCACCATATTCTACAAAAACGGCTTCTAGAGAAGGCTCAACGCGAGTCACGTGACCTTTATAGATATTGGCTTTCTTTTGTTCACGCGTGCGATTTTCTAAATCAAAATCGTAAAGACGGTGACCAGTGATAAGTGCAACGCGAACTTCTTCGGCATGTGTTGCATTGATCAACATACGTTTCATGGGTGTAACACCTAACTAGATGATACACAAACAAACAATCGCTATTTTGTCGCGAACATCAAATATCATGGATCAAAAACTCAGACTGTTCAATTAAGATTGTGGTCTGAGCCATTTACCGACCTTTTTGGTGAGGCTTCGGTTTTTGATTCACGTATTGATGATGGCAATACGGCTTTAATCCTGTCACTGATTAAAGTTACCTGCGTACTCACTGGCGGACATGCGGTGCATTGGATGTGAGTTACTTTCACTGTCACATTGCTCGAAGATCAGCTCTTCATATTTGATAGAGTGTCTTGATACGGAATTATCGTCGTATCTTTACAAACTGTGCAGATCCAATGCATCTAACGCTGTAGCCTGAGTATCAGTCAGGTTGCGACTATTCTGATGTGTATCAGTTTACGTTTAAAATCCAACATGATGTTGGAAACATATTTTTTTAAACAAACTGATTTATGTGCAAAAGCACAATTAAACGCAACAGTTTGTCTTTTTGCCGATATAATAAGCCTTCGGCGTCGGCGTATTCTTTTGGGACCATTCCGAGGTGTGATAGAGCGATCAAATTTAGTTTTTGATTTCAAAGTTATTGAAATTTCTAAATGAATGCTCTCTTACGGCGGTATCCGTGCGCTGACTATAGCAAACCTTACATCATCTGCCTATGGGCTAGACTGACATTTCTAGTGAAAAGTACAGTCTAAGTGATCAGTTTTTAATCAAATTTAGTATTTTTTTAGGTCAACGTAACTGTATGAATTCTACACAAGAATGGCAAAACGTCACTTGGTTTGAAGTGGATGAGCACCAATTGGGTCAGCGCATCGACAATTTTTTGTTTTCACGTTTAAAAGGTGTGCCGAAAAGTCGTATCTATCGTTTAATTCGTGAAGGTCAAGTACGTGTCAATAAAAAACGAATTAAGCCGGAGACGAAACTCGCGATTGGTGATCAAATTCGCGTAGCTCCAATTCGTTATGAGCAAAAAGACGAATCTGCTGTACCTGTGTCTGATAAAGTCGCTCAAAGTTTACTCAGTCGTGTAATTTATGAGGATGAAGGTTTGATGGTGGTGAATAAGCCAGCAGGGATTGCGGTACATGGTGGTAGTGGCGTGGCATATGGTTTGATCGAGGGTTTACGTGCTGCATCAGGTAAAAAATATCTTGAGTTGATCCACCGTATTGACCGTGATACATCAGGTTTAGTAATGATTTCGAAGAAGCGTAGCACCTTGAAATTACTTCAAGATATGTTGCGTGAGCACAAAATCAAAAAGACCTATGCTGCTGTTGTTAAGGGTCAAGTGAGTCTAGACAAACAACTGATTGACGCACCTTTATACCGTTATGAACTTGCCAATGGCGAACGTCGTGTATGTGTATCTAAAGAAGGCAAAGAGTCAAAAACGCAGTGGAATGTGAAAGAGCGTTTTATGCATGCAACCTTAGTGTATGCATCACCACTTTCAGGTCGTACCCATCAGATTCGTGTGCATGGTTTAAGTATAGGTCACCCTTTAATTGGGGATGAAAAGTACGGTCATGAAACTGAATATAAAGGGCCTAAAGCACGTCGTCTATGTCTCCATGCGATGCGTCTAGATATTCCAGGTTACGCGCCAATTGAAGCACCCCTACCTGAAGATATGCAGAGTATTGTTGCGCAGCTCCGAGCGCAAAAGAAAGATAAACAGCCTACTTTATTTGAACACGATGTTGAATAAGTCATCTTAGATTGATGACTAAACTGGGATCAATCACTGAGTCAAATTGTGGAATATTTTATGCAAAAACCTGTTGAGCTGATTGTTTTTGATTGGGATGGCACTTTATTTGATTCAGTGACTCAAATTGTAAAAAGTTTAAAATTTGCTGCTGAACAGTTTAGTCAGCCTTTAACTGATGAAGCGGCTAAAAGCATTATTGGCTTAGGTTTGCCTGAAGTTGCACAAGTACTTTTCCCTAACGTGCCTGAATTGCATCAAGCGATTTTGCAAAGTTATTCTGACCATTATGTCAAGCATTCAACCCATGATGTTTGGTTTGATGGTGTTGCTGAAATGTTGCAGGATTTGGCAGGGCAAGGGATTCAACTCGCTGTTGCAACGGGCAAAAGCCGTAAAGGTTTAGATCGTGTTTTGGCACAAACTCAAAGCACGGATCTCTTTGTTGCAACGCGTGCTGCCAGTGAAACCAAGTCTAAACCAGATCCATTAATGCTGTCGGAAATATTGAGCGTGGTTGGCATTGAACCTGAACAAGCGATTATGGTGGGTGATACGTCTTATGATTTAGAAATGGCGCAGAACATCAACATGCCAAGAGTAGGTGTCACTTATGGTGTGCACGAGTCACATGTGTTGGAAAGGTTTAATCCGATTGCTTTAGCATCCGATGTAACGACATTACACCAGTTGTTGAATCATCAGATTAAATTGAAGGAAAGTGCTTAAATTCTTCAATGTATTCAATCAAAAAAGCCCATTCATATTGAGTGGGCTTTTTTGATTTGTGAGTATTACGACGCATGCAAAGTTTGAAACTCAATGATTACAATCTAAGGCTTAAACTGATCAGCTCTGATTGAAATCTAAATAGAATACTTTGGAGAGTAAATCGATAAATTTTTGTACCGCTGTAGAGCTCGAATTTTTGCGATAACTGACAAACAAATCAAGCGATGGAAGTTCAACATCAAGCGGGCGAATCACCGTGTTGTTCATAGTCAGTGGTGCAATGTAACCGGGTAAAATGGTGCAACCCAAACCGATACCAATCGAGTTGATATTGAATAAAATATTATCGGCTTTTTGGACGATATTGAATTCAATGCCTTGGTCTTTGGCGAAATTTAAAATAGCATCATGTAGCATTTTAGATTGTTCATCCGATGGAATGATGAAATCAATACCATCCAATGCTTGAACTGGAATACGTTCATACTTTGCTAAAGGATGATCTTTCGGCAAGATGAAAATTAACGGTTCACGTAAGACAAATTTACTTTCAATCTCATCGGATTGGAAGTTGTCGCGTGTAAAGCTGATATCCAGCTCACCTTTTTTAATACCGCGAATTTGATCGACGTTATTTAAACTGAGTAAATCGATTTTCAGGTCAGGGTTTTGAACGCGAAGATTTGGCAAGACATAGGGGAAAATTTTCATTTCCACTACGGGAACAAAGCCAATTCGAAGTAATTGTTGTTTCGCTTGAGAGACTTGACGCGCCATGGCAACTGCTTTATCGGCTTGCGCTAGCGTTAAACGTGCTTGTTCAAGGAAAACAGCCCCTTCTTCAGTCAATTCAACTTTACGCTTTGTACGATTTAAAAGTCTTACACCTACATCTTCCTCCAGATCTTTAATTTGCTGACTTAAAGAGGGTTGAGCAGTATAGAGTCGCAGTGCGGCTTTACTAAAATTAAGCTCTTCAGCGACAGTAATAAAATATCTAAGGTGGCGCAATTCCATAAAATTCGTCCGAGTATCAAGCCGAGCATTAAGCTAAAATATCTATTACTTCGATTGAGCTCGAGTATAAACGATAAAGCACCATCTCGTAAGCTTATTATAGTATTTAGAAAATAAATGAAGCTGAGAATGGCATAGTTAATTTCATATAATTTAGGGTTCTTTTAAGCGTAATTTCCTCTCAATACAGCTATTCTTGGCTATATATCATTATTCAAACCAATATGTTTAGATTCAATCTCAATACGTATAGTTTTTATAAAACATTAAATATATTGAGAAAAACAACAAATCAACACAATAAATTAGCCGAATGATTCGCTAAAATACTGACTAAGTTGATATATATCTATATGTTGCTTTTAATACTTGATTTGACTGTTGAAATCATTTTTTTAACACGAGAGAGATTAAAAAGGGTCAAACGTGAATGAATGTCATTTGTCTGTATGAATGCGTGTTTAAAATTCTAGGCATTTAAAATCATAGATACGCGTTAAACGATGTAAAACTTCGTGTATTTTCATTGGGTTCAGTTAAAGAATAGGGCGTTTAATTACTAATGTCGAAACAGAGCGAATTAAATCCATCAGCGGATTCTCGTTTGTTAACTTCGAATGTTAAAACAAAAAATTTGAAGCAGACACCAGCATTACAGTACCAAATCAAAACGATGGACTGTGTATCGCATACATGGTCTAAGCCCAATTTTAAATTTATAGCGACTGATCATCATAATGGTCAACAATTTACCAATCTGGTCGAAGCTCCAGACAAAATAGGTCGTTGGGATCTTTTAAAATGGATCATGTCACGAAAGTCTCAGACATGGACAGGGGACTTTCAGGCAGAAACGAAAGAGTTTTTTGCGACACAAAAAGCATTGCCTGAAGAGCGTCCGCTTGCACCGATGAGTGACTGGCAAATTTGGTACATTGGACATGCGACGGTTCTTATTCAAATTGGTCCTTATAATTTTTTAACTGATCCGGTTTGGGCTGAGCATGTTAGTCCAAAGCAAGGCTATGGACCTAAACGAGTCATTCCTGCGGGAATCGCTTTAGAGCAGCTTCCACAAATTCATGCGGTTTTATTGAGCCATAATCATTATGATCATATGGATTTGGCAAGTTTAACGTGGTTGCATAAGAAATTTGCAATGCCAATTTATACCGGTTTGGGGAATGGTTATTATTTGCCGAAGGCTTTCCATGTGATTGAAATGGATTGGTGGCAGTCAGCTTTATTGCATCAGTTAAGAATCGTGTATACGCCTGCACAACACGGATCAGGGCGAGGAGCGAGAGATCAGAATCTTGCACTATGGGGCGGCTTCTCGATCGTTTCGGAGCATGGACATTGTTTCTTTGCAGGGGACACAGGCTATGGACCCCATTTCAAGGAGATACAAAAGCGTCTAGGAAATCCACGTATCGCTTTACTTCCCATCGGAGCTTATGAACCTAGATCTTTACTTCGACATGTGCACATGAATCCTCAAGATGCATTCCATGCACATGTGGATTTACAAGCTCGTCGATCGTTAGCAATCCATTATCGTACGTTTCAGCTCACAGATGAGTCACGTGAGCAACCTGAATTAGATTTGCATCATGCGATGAAGAACTCATCCAAATTGATGAATCCAATGTATTGTATTCGAGAAGGTAGACGGTTGATTGTTTAATTTACTCTGAAAATGACATTCATTGAGATTAGCCAGATTGAACTAGAGCATAAAAAACCACCTTGGCAGGTGGTTTTTTATGCTTCTAAATTCTATTTAGAATTAAAGAAAACCAGGATTGTGACGACCTGGATCAGTTGCACGTGCAGCTTGTGCATCTGCTACGGTTAAACCAAGTGCTTTGGCTACACCTTCACCATAGGCTGGTTCACATGCATAACAGTTACGGATATGACGGTACTTGATGAAATCAAGTGCATCACCCATTGCACCTGCAGTGTTATCAAACAAAGCTTGTTTCTGTTCATCATTCATCAAATTGAACAATGCACGAGGTTGGCTGAAGTAATCGTTATCATCTTCACGATAATCCCAATAATCCGCTGCACCAGAGATTTTTAGAGGTGGCTCTTTGTACTGAGGTTGCTCTTGCCATTGGTTAAAGCTGTTTGGTTCGTAATGTGGTAAAGCACCATAGTTTCCATCTACACGACCTTGGCCGTCACGACGGTTAGAGTGAACAGGACAACGAGGCGCATTGACAGGAATTTGGTAATGGTTCATGCCGACACGGTAACGTGCTGCATCAGCATAGTTAAACAGACGAGCTTGTAACATGCGGTCAGGAGAGAAGCTAATCCCTGGCACCAAGTTGCTTGGTGCAAAAACGGCTTGCTCTACATCTTGGAAGTAATTTTCAGGGTTACGGTTAAGCTCAAACTCACCCACTTCAATCAGTGGATAATCACCTTTAGGCCATACTTTAGTGAGGTCAAATGGGTGATAAGGGACTTTTTCAGCATCGAGTTCAGGCATGATTTGAACGTACATTTTCCATTTCGGGAAATCACCGCGTTCAATTGCATCAAATAAATCTGTTTGTGAGCTTTCACGGTCTTTCGCAATGATTGCTTCCGCTTCTGCATCTGTTAAGTTCTTAATGCCTTGCTGAGTACGCATGTGGAATTTGACCCAGAAGCGCTCATTGTTGGCGTTAATAAAGCTGAATGTATGGCTACCGAAACCATGCATATGACGGTAACCATCTGGGATACCACGATCCGACATGACGATAGTGACTTGATGTAATGCTTCTGGCAGTAAAGTCCAGAAATCCCAGTTATTGGTTGCACTGCGTTTATTGGTCTTAGGATCACGTTTCACTGCTTTGTTTAAATCAGGGAATTTACGTGCATCACGAAGGAAGAATACAGGGGTATTGTTACCCACGAGATCCCAGTTACCTTCTTCAGTATAGAATTTTAAAGCAAAACCACGAATGTCGCGCTCAGCATCCGCTGCGCCGCGTTCACCAGCAACCGTTGAGAAACGGGCAAATAATTCAGTTTTTTTGCCGATTTCAGAGAAAATTTTAGCACGAGTATACTGAGTAATGTCATTGGTAACGGTAAACGTACCAAATGCACCAGAACCTTTCGCGTGCATACGACGCTCTGGAATAACTTCGCGGACAAAATTACCCAGCTTTTCATGTAACCATACATCTTGTGAAAGTAATGGGCCGCGTGCGCCTGCTGTCATACTATTTTGGTTATCTACAACAGGAGCACCAGCATCAGTAGTCAAGTGGGATACAGGACATTTTTTTGAGTCATCGCTCATCGTTTATCTCCATTATTTTTTGATCATGATGATTAACAAGAATATATTCTCAAATGAAGAAATATCATTCCTATTCGATCATGACATGAACCGTTTTGTTAATTCATTTTAAAGTGACATTGTTACAATTGTTTGATTGTGCAGAGCCAATCAATATATAGAGCTAAGCTTTGACTTTAATCCTTATATCATCAATTTACAAATAGCTTTAAGTGTTTGTCATTAGAGATAATATAGATCTCTCAAGTTTTTGATTTATGATTATTAAAAAATAAATATTTCAAATAACAAGTGGTTGTAGACATGGAATATGAGAGATGAGCTTGTATAAAATTTAAGTGATGCTTTATTTGTTATTTGATTAAAATGTGAAATGTTGTTGTTTTTGATTGAAAAACGATCATTCATTTAACATTTAAAATTGTTCAGAAAATTCTGAATCATGAATTAAATGCTTGATCATTTGTGAATCAGAATTAGATTTTGTAATAGAACAAGAATCATGTTTAGAAAACCCTTTCATCTAGCCCAGATATAAAACTAAAGAGAATATTTTTCATACTGATTATTCACTAAAGCCGCATACAGCAACTTTATTTTTTTCTTATACTGGTTGCCAATAGAGCAACAATACATGTAGAGAACTGAAGATGAACGCATGGACAACGCACCAAATAAGCAATCAAGTCGATGAGCGACAAGGCTATAATCTTTATGAAACTGATCAAGTTCTTCTCGAGATGATGCGACGCTATAACAGTCGTAATGAAGCACATTTGTCTGAATTTGGGCATGCCGTGGGTACAACGGAATCTTATTTACACGCAGATTTAGCCAATAAACATACACCGATCTTACATACCTTTGATGCACGTGGTCGCCGTCTAGATTTTATTGAGTTTCACCCTTCATGGCACAAATGGATGGCGCTCAATCGTAAATATGCCGTGCATGCACATCCATTTTTAAATTTTACTCAGCAAACAGGTTGGGTCGATTGGGCGGCTAAGTTTTATCTCAGTGGTCAGGTGGAATGTGGAAATCTATGTCCAAATTCGATGACACTCGGCAGTATTCCACTCATTCAAAAAGAACCTGAACTTTGGCAAAAGCTAGGCGCGAAATTACTTTCAACTGAATATGACGAAAGGGATTTGCCTATTGCACAGAAGAAATCGATTTGGATCGGTATGGGGATGACTGAAAAGCAAGGAGGCTCAGATGTTCGTGCAAATGAAACCTTTGCTGTCCCAGTTGCAGACTCTGGACGTGGGAAAGCTTATTTGCTGACCGGTCATAAATGGTTTTTCTCTGCACCGATGTGTGATGCACATCTGGTGGTCGCAAAAACAGAGCAAGATGGTTTGGCCTGTTTTTTTGTGCCACGTTGGCTTGAAGATGGTACTAAAAATAATATTCACATTCAGCGTTTAAAAGAAAAGGTGGGTAACCGAAGTAACTCTAGTTCTGAAGTTGAATTCAAAGATGCTTGGGGCATCATGATCGGTGAAGCGGGCAGAGGAATTCCGACCATTATCGAAATGGCAAATTATACGCGTCTCACGTGCGTGGTGGGTTCAAGTGCAATGTTGAGACAGGCATTGGTCCAGTGTTTATCTTATACGAGACAGCGCAAAGCGTTTGGTCATGTATTGGCTGAGCAGCCGTTGATGCAAGCAGTCTTAACTGACTTGGCTTTGGAGACAGAGGCAGCTGTTCAGCTAAGTTTCCATCTAGCCCATTGTTATGAAAACGATGATGAATTGTGTTTGGCGTGGAAAAGAATCATGACCCCTGCTGCAAAGTTTTGGGTATGCAAACGCACAGTGGAACTGACAGGTGAAATGATGGAAGTGTTTGGCGGCAATGGTTATGTTGACAATGGCATCATGGCACGGATATTTAAAGAAGCACCTGTGAACACGATCTGGGAAGGTTCTGGCAATGTTATGTGCTTGGATGTGCTGCGTGTGATTGAACGTGATCGTGAATCTATAGAGGTTTTATTCAGATCATTTGCTGATGTCGCATCTCAAGAGCCAATTTTACAGGAAGAACTGCAATCACTTTTTAACATGTTGAGTTCAGTGAGTGGGGATGCGTTGCAATTCAGTGCACGTCGCTTGGTTTCGCGTTTGGTGGTTTTGGCTCAGGCAGTTTTACTCAAGCAATATGCACCTGATTTTGTCTCAGATGCATTTATTCAAACGCGTTATCAACCCTTTCATGGGCAAGTGGTTGGTATGCTTAACAGTGATCATATCGAGGTAGATCGTATTTTAAATAGAGCGTTGGCGAATTCAATGTGAAAACACATTTGTAGATGAATTCTGAAATGACTTTTTTATTTTATCGAAAATAGAATGGTAATGAGCGTTAACATCAAAAAATTGAAATGTAAAAGTCCTAATCTCAATCAATGAAAACTTAAGAGCGTTGAGATTAGGGCTTGTATTCATAAGTAAACAAATATTCATGAGTAAACAAATTTTTATTTTAAAGGTTGTGTTTCACCTAAACCGAGACTCGATAAATCTGGGTGAAATAACGATTCATTGGTTGCTTCAGCAAGCTCAACGATATATCCCGGTGCTAATTCTAAACGTCCTTGAGCACCCATAATATTAGGGGTAAGTTTTTGTAAAACAGGAATATTATTTTTCTCTGCTTTACGGTAAACCGCTTCGATATCATCGACCACAAACATGATTTTGGTTTCCTGAATAAAATCAGGCAAAGTTGCCAATTGTTCAGGCTGAATCACGACCAGTGAAACGTGCCCTAAACTCGATCTTAAGCCGACGACCATCAAATTATGATATTCCTCCAAATGGAATATATATTCAACTTCACCATTAAAGTAATCAATGTAGTTACGAATGTATTGCTGTTCTTGACATGGCGCTAAAAATACACGCTCATAAGGACCTGAGACAAAGTGATCTGCGAAGATTGTATTCTCTATTTTACTCATGAGTTTTTCCTTCTTTTTAAGGATGAGGGGAGATAAGGCTCAGCCAAACATCGGGCTGAACCTTGAGTTGTAGTCTGTTTTATTGTTAAGGATTAAGAGACGGTTGGTTTTTCAGCCAGTGGCATGCCATTGAGTAGGTAACCGCCGTCAGCTGCAACAACTTGACCTGTGACGAATGAAGCTTCATCGGAGCTAAGCCATAATGCTAAATGTGCAACTTCTAGAGGTTCAGCACCACGGTGCATTGGAGTTGCTTCACGAGAGTGCTCTTCAAAGTTTGAGATAATCGTTGCCGTTTTATCGGTCATCGGGGTAATGGTATACCCTGGAACGACAACGTTGACACGTATCCCTAAGCGGGCATATTCCATTGCAACCACTTTGCTGAGACCAATTAAACCTGATTTAGATGCAGCATAAGCAGCAAGATTTGAAGCACCTGTTAATCCACCAATGGATGAGGTATTCACAATAGAACCTTGATTGCCTTTTTTCAGCATTAAACGTACTTCAGCTCGCATGAGTAAAAAGTTACTGGTTAAATTGACTGAGATAATATGATCCCAATCTTTCTTTTCTGCGTTGACAATGGGAGCGTGTACGCCAGAGATGCCTGCATTATTAAAGGCAATGTCTAAGCGACCATATTGCTCTTCAATATAAGCAAGTAATGCATCTACTTCCTGTTCATCACTGACATCCGCTTTGAAGAAATCAACTTTAAGTTGTTCTGCTTGAGCTTCTTGTTCAAGTGCTGCACCTGCTTTTTCATTGCGTGCTACACCGATTACCGTTGCACCACGTTTTGCGTATTCTAAGGCCGCTGCTTTACCAATACCTGAACTTGCGCCAGTGACCAATACGATTTTATTTTCAAATTGTTGAGTATTCATTTTTATTGTCCTGATTAAATTAAATTGTTAGAGAATGGGAGTTTTAAGCCTTTTCTTGGCCATTGAACTTCATACAAACGACCTGTCGCTGAAGCTGTGATATAGGCTGTTGTTAGGTCAGAACCACCAAAACAAATGTTGGTGACAGTGGGGTCTTTGAGGGGCACTTCGAAGAAATCAATCACTTCACCTTGTGGTGAGATGGTGGTAATGCCGCCTTTGGGCATTGTTGCGACACTGACATTGCCCTCAGCATCAACTGCAAGTGAATCGAAGAATGTAAAACCGCCTAGACCAATCAACAGTTGAGCACCTTTTTCAAGATTAAGTTCACCAGTCCCTGTGACTTCCCACCACCAAATACGTCCGGTAATGGTTTCTGCGATGTAAACACGTTTGCCATCAGGTGAAAGACCGACACCATTGGGGGTAAACAGAGGGCTGACTAAACGTTTGACTGAACTACCATCGAGTCGACCATAACTGAGTGCACCTAAGTCCATATCATGTTCACGGCGCTGACCGTGATCAGTGAAATAAAAACCACCTTGTCCATCCATAATTAAATCGTTGGGGGCGAGAATCGGACCATCTTCGTAATGTGTATATAAGTCGCTGACGATGCCTTCAGCAGAAACGATTTGGATACGTCCACCAATGAAATTTTCAGGTTGTGGTCCTGGAGCAATTAAACCGTCATGTTCCTCCCAAGACATGCCACCATTGTTGGCTAGATACACGGTATTGTCTGGGCCGAGTGCCGCACCATTGGGTGCACCTTGAACAGTTGCGATAACTTTTTGTTCACCATTCGGATAGAGTCTTTTCAATTGCTGGCTTTTGAGTTCTACCACGAGTACAGAGCCATCTTCTAAAGCGACTGGACCTTCAGGAAATTCCAAATACTCAGCAAATACTTTGAATTCCATATTATTCTCCTGCGTTTATTATTCTCATGTGTTGATTGAGTACATTTTTGACAGTTTGTACTCAGTGATGTGATTTATTTTTTATTCAGAAGTTTGATCAAAAACTAAAACGCTTTTGCCACGAGTATGACCATTTAGGATGTCATCATAAGCTTTGGCAGCTTCGCTGAATGGGTATTCACGGCTCACCACCCAACTAAAGCGACCATCAGCAACACGATCAACAACGTATTTTAAATTAGATGGTTTTTTCTTCACCCAAACGGCTTGGATTTTGGAAGAAGACAGTTTTCGACCTGCTGTTGATCCCATGAAACCACCAGACTTCACTGTGGCTAACGAGGCCTGAGTCGCGTCTTCATTCCCGGCCAAATCGATAGATGCATCAAAAGGCTCAGGGTGTACTTCTTTTAAACGTTCAACTAATCCTTCGCCGTAAACGACAGGCGTTGCACCGAGTTCTTTTAAATAATCCTGATTTTTGGCAGATGCGGTTGCAACAACATTCATTCCTTTTTCTTTGGCCAATTGAACCGTAATTGAACCTACACCACCTGAAGCACCGTGAATAAGGAGTGATTTAACAGGACCCATTTCATCTAAAATGGTCATCGCAGTCTGTGCAACACCTGCCAAAGTTCCAGCAGTTGACCAATCGAGATTTTTAGGCTTAGCAACAAGAAAACTAACCGGTACGTCAATCACTGAGGCATGGGTAAAACCACCACCTGAACCTAATACTTCATCGCCAACTTTCCATTGGGATTGTTGTCCGTCTATATCGATGATGACACCTGCATATTCAGTACCAAAGGCTTGAGGCATTTCTGCATGTTTGAACTCGCCTGTCATACGACGCGCATCAATTGGGTTAATACCTGCGGCTTTAACTTGGATACGTGCCATGCCAGCTGCTAAAGGAGGGAGATTTGTTTCAGCGATTTCTAAAACATCAGCTTGTCCATAACGACGTGCGATGAGAATTTTACTTTTCATTATGATTTATCCTTTATTGAATAATTGAGTGTTTAAATTTTGAAGGGATATTTGAATTGTAGTCTGTACAAATAGAATGAGAAGAGTTAAAAATAAGCATCATTATTCCAAAAACGATACAGATAAGAGTTTAAAAAGATGGATCTCAATAGCTTAAAAGTATTTCGAGATGTGGTGAGTGCAGGGGGATATTCAGCGGCACATCGTCAGACAGGACAGTCCAGAGCGACTTTAAGTCGACACATCAATGATTTAGAACAGGCTCTTTGTTCTCGGTTGATTGAGCGGAGTACCCGAAGTTTCCGCTTAACAGAGCAAGGTCAAATTTTGTATGACCGCTGTGTAGAAATTTTTGCGCAAGTCGATCATGCCTTAATGACAGTAGAACATTTGCAACATGAACCGAATGGTTTAGTCCGTATTGCTATTCCACCTTCGTTATTACATTTCCATTTAATCGGTGACGAAATTTTGCGTTATATGGAAATGTATCCTAAGGTAAATATTCATATAGAGGCATCCAACCGTCCAGTCGATGTGCATAATGAAAATGTAGATTTTGTGATTCGTGCCAGAACAAATCTAGATTATCCTTTAGATTATGTGCCTGTATTATTAGCAAAAATGAATTTATTGCTTGTTGCACATCCAAAGTGGAAAGATAAACTTCATGGCAATTTAGATGAGATATTAAGTCAAGTTCCTGTGATCGCTTGGAAGGCAAATGGTGAATATGCCTATTGGCAATTGATTCATAAGGTGACTGGTCAGACCATGCAATATAAGACTCAGCCTAAACTCATTGTCGATGATATGGATATGATGCGTGAAGCTATTTTGAAAGGCTTAGGGATTGCTGTGATTCCACAAGTTTACGTGTATGAAGACTTAGCATTAGGGCGGTTGGTACAACTCGAAGTTGAGGCTGAGCCTGCTCAAAGTTTGATTCATGCGGTGCATTTAGGGCAACGAGGCATGCGACCTGCGGTGAGACATCTTTTAGATTGGTTAAAACAAGCAACCGAGAATTTGCGTTAAAACAAACCTGATTCTATTAAGTTATTGATGATTTAAAGTAGATTTTAGAGATGGTAAACACACCGTTATCTAAGACCACATTGCTTGTTCATCCTTTTTAAGGATGTATACTATTTTTAGATCGTGTTTCTCCCTTGAAAAGTACAATTTCTATATCAAATAAACACTCGTTTTTTGAAAAGTGGTGCTTGTAAATTGTACAAATAGGCGTAATATCATCATCCACATCTATAAGTGGGTGTATTCAAAAAGGTGAAATGAAATGGCAAAGAAAAAAGCGTTGCCAGAAGTTGTGATTCACAACTTTGTGGCGAAACACATGCATGAAGTCAATAAAAGCCAAGTGTTTGTAGACCGTAAGAAAGATGCAAAACGCGGGTATAGTAAGCACAAGAAAGGGAGATATTCGAATGATTATCTCCCTTTTTTAATGTTTGTCACTTTAAATTTATTCAGCTTTAAATTACTGAGCTTTAAGTTATTCAGTCCTAAATTATTAGCCGCTCAGCATACGGTTTGATTTCACCATATCCGCTAAACCGTGATGTTTGAAATAATATTCCATCCAGCTTTTCACAATCAATGGATTGTTCATCTGAACCACTTCTTCTAATAGTTTTTCCGCATCGGTCATTGGCACATGACAAATTGCTTTTCTTACACGCAGAATATTACTCGAACTCATTGAAAGTGTATTAAAGCCCATCGCCATCAGTAAGATTGCTGAAAGTGGATCACCTGCCATTTCTCCGCAAATACTAATCGGCTTTTCATATTTATGGCATTCCCGCACCAAGCGTTGTAATACACGTAGAACAGACGGATGGAAATGAGAATAGACACTAGATACACGTGGATTATTACGATCAACTGCGAGTAAATACTGAATTAAATCGTTCGATCCAACAGAGAAAAAATCGACCAATTCAGCAAATTCACCAATTTGTAAAAGTACACTCGGTACTTCAACCATGATGCCGATTTTAGGTTTATTAATTTTGACTTGTTCTTCTTCTTGAACGGCAATCCAGTCACGCTCAAGTAAATATAAAGCCTCTTCAACTTCGCTGACACTGGTCACCATCGGTAACAGGATATGCAGATTGTTTAGTCCAATACTGGCTTTGAGCATGGCACGAATTTGCGCAGAGAAAATTTCAGGGTGATCGAGGGTAAAACGAATACCACGCCAGCCCAATGCGGAGTTTTCTTCTTCAATTTGGAAATAGGGTAAGTCTTTATCTGCGCCAATATCGAGGGTGCGCATGACCACAGGTTTATTGGCAAAGTGACTGAGTTGTTGGCGGTAAATTGCACGTTGCTCTTCTTCACCGGGGAAGCGGTCACGCAACATGAATGGGATTTCTGAGCGATATAAACCCACACCTTTCGCACCGCGTTGTACACCACGGACTACATCAATCATCAGACCAGTATTGACATACAACTTGACTGCAACACCGTCGGGTGTAATGGCATCTTTGGTTTCGTATTGTTTTAAATCTTTGGCGATTTGTTCTTCTTCTTTTTGAATCTCTTTATAACGTTGACGTAGTCGTCGAGGTGGATTGACGAATACACGCCCTTGGTAGGCATCGACAATCATTTCAGCATCATCAAGCGAATTCACAGGAAGTTCGGTCACCCCAACAACAGTGGGAATCCCGAGCGCACGAGCTACAATCACCATGTGCGAATTGGCAGCGCCTTCTGTCGTGACAATAGCCGCAATTTTATCGACAGGGAGTTCAACCAGAGCAGCGGTGCTGATCTCTTCACCAACCAAAATACTATCTGCACTCAATTCACGATGACTCGAGTCTGCTTCTTGAAGTGAAGCCAGAATACGACGCCCCAAATCCTTTAAATCAGCAACACGTTCACGTAAGTAGTCATCTTCCATTTGTGCAAAAAGGGCAATATGACGATCAATCACATGCTTGACCGCACCTTGAGCCCAGTTACCATCACGGATGATATCTTTGATTTCGGCAGGGAGTGCATTTTCATCCAACATACGAAGGAATACGCTAAATAGCGCGCGCTCTTCTGACATGAGAGAATCTTGCATCTTTTCATCGAGCGAACGAATCTCTTCACGTACCGAGTCTACAGCTTGATCTAGAAGTTCGAGTTCTTCACTGATGTCTTCAGCTTCACGATCTGGAACAGCAGCCAAATCCGCAGGCGGATACAAGATCAACGCGCGACCGAGCGCTATACCACCTGCACCTGATGAACCTTGGAAAGTTTTATAGGTTGGAGAGTTGGACGGTTTGCGAAATACATCAATATTGCCAACAGCATGGGCATGCGCAATCACCCCTGAAAGTTGAGCACACAGTGTTACAAGGAAAGATTCCGCTGCTTCACTAAAATCTTGTGGTTCAGTGTTTTGAACTACGAGTACACCCATGACTTTTCGGCGATACATCACTGGAACGCCTAAGAATGAGTTATAGATTTCTTCACCTGTTTCGGGGAAATAGGCAAATCGCTCATGTTTGAAGGCATTTTCAATATTGACAATTTCTTCACGCTGACCGACCAATCCGACTAAACCTTCACCCAGTTGCAATGAAACATTGCCGACTGAATCAGGATTTAAGCCTTTGGTTGCCATGAGCACAAAACGTTGATTTCGTTCATCAAGTAAATAAATAGAGCACACATCAACATGCATCGCTTTAGAAATCTGATTGACCATAATTTCTAAAGATTCATGCAAACTCACGGATGCATTGATCTCTTGGACAATGCGCCGTAAAGAGTCTAGTTGCATGTTCGACATGAAGATGTGCTCCTTTAATAGATTAAAGTGTCTAATTATTCAAAATATAACAGTTTAAAGCGCTCAATTTGAATTGAGTCACTGATTAACCTCGAGCACAGTTTTGAAAGATTACAGATCCGAATCTATCTTTCAACATGTGGCTGTGGCAATTGCATACACAGTTCTAGCATGGCTCGACGGTAAACATCACGTTTGAAGTTCACCACTTGACCAAGCGGATACCAATAACTCACCCATTGCCATTGATCAAACTCTGGCGGGTCGTTGAGATTCAATCGAATATGATTCGTTGAAGCTACTAATTTGAGTAAAAACCATTTTTGCTTTTGTCCAATACACACAGGATCTGAGTCAGACCTGATGTATCGAAGTGGCAAACGATAATGCAGCCAACCTTCGGTTTGCGCTATGATTTGAACGTGCTCTGGTAATAACCCGACTTCTTCTCTGAGTTCTCTGAAAAGTGCCTGTTCAGGAGTTTCTCCAAAATGGATACCTCCTTGAGGAAATTGCCATGCATTGTGACCAATGCGCTTTGCCCATAAAACTTGACCAATATCATTTGCCAAAATGATCCCGACATTGGGTCGGAAACCTTCTGAGTCGATCATTTGGCTACCTAAAAATTTATTAAATTCGTTGACTTTGGTTTCGGGGGCGTCCACTGTCTATGCCCAACTCGAAAAGTTCAAAGTAATAATGTTTTAAAATTGCTATGATCTTAACGAATTTCTATCGGTTAGCGGTGATAGATTTACATTTTTTTTCTTAAATTTCAGTTTGAACGAGTATTTTCATGAAATTGGCGTTGTTTGATTTAGATCACACCTTATTAAATACCGACTCTGACCATTCTTGGGGCGAGTTTTTAGTCAATGAAGGCTTGGTTGATCCAGTTCGACACCGTGCGATGAATGACAAGTTTTATGATGACTATAAAGCTGGACAGTTAGATCCAATTGCTTATAACGAATTTGTATTTGAATTTTTAACCCAGCATGACAATGAATATTTAACTGAGTTACATCAGTTGTTTATGAAAAAAGTAATTCGACCTCAAATGCGCCCTGAAGGTTTTAAAGCAATTCAACGTCATAAAGAGATGAGACATCAACTTGTTGGGATTACAGCAACCTCAGATTTTATTACTGCACCGATTTTCCGTGAATTTGGTATTACGGAAATTATTGCCACCAATGCAGAAGTGGTCGATGGAAAATATACGGGTAAAGTCATCAATACGCCGTGTTATCAACAAGGCAAACTGACCCGTTTAGATCAGTGGCTTGAAGGGCGCGATGTCACTGAATCTTGGGCTTATTCAGATTCAATTAATGATCGTTTTTTATTGGAATACGCTGACCATGCAATTGCAGTGAATCCTGATGATCGACTCGAAGCATTAGCGAAAGATCAAGGATGGGATATTCAGGATTGGTCGATTTAATGGTTTCTTAGATTCTAAAAATAAGTAGCATTTGGTTGCTACTTATTTTCGCTAAATATAACCCGAATCGCGGATAAGGATTTTTCTTTAAAACCATAAGCTAAATGTAATTTTATGATTAGTTTTTAGTGTTATCAGACCAAAGCATAGACTTTTCTATGCTCAAAAATGATGGATAAGTCTCAAGATGAATGATCTCATTTCCTTAAGTAGGATTCGGGTCGTGTAACAAATTATAAGAATTATTAAATACGTGGAATTTAAATTGGTTTTTTTATGTCTAATCCTCAAACTCTAAATACAGCTTCAAAATCGAATCACTACGACCGTGAAATGACAAAGTTCATTGGAGAAAAATACCAGAAGTATTACAAAGAAAATTTCGAAAAGATCACGCCTAAGAAGCCAATTGGTGGTTTTAACTGGGCTGCATTTTTCTTTAGTTTTGCTTGGTTGTTTTACAGAAAGATGTATGCCGTGGGTTTTGGCTTTATCGGATTAATTATTCTGATAGGTTTCATATCCGAATATTGGGGATTTCAAACCACTTCAACAGGACTGATCATTTCTGCGATGTTGGGAATGTATGGAAATGGAATGTATAAGCAGTTTTCGGAAAAGAAAATCGCAGATATCAAAAAAGTACATCTACATGGTTCCAATGTCTTAAGAGAGTTGCAAAAACAAGGGGGTACTAATATTTGGGCGGGCACTACTACATTGTTAATCATTGTGAGCTTAACCGCTTATGCATTTATGGCAAATTAATCTGAACTGTCATTAAAAAGTCATCAAAATTGAAGGTTTTTTTATTTAAGATCTTAATCAGATGACAGAATTGATTATATGACTTAGCCATCAGATCAATTAAGGCAATCTAGGCATCATCCAGAAATTATCAAGTGGATAAGTTTAGTTATTAATCGAATAAAATCAATTGCTCAATTTAAAATCAATATGCTAAGGTGAAACTGACTTGTATCATTGCCTTTGCATCAAGACGATGCCACGTCAATCAGGAGGGCATGATTCAAGGTCTATTAGAAAAAATCGTTATGGATAACGACAAAATAAAAAACAAGGAGAAGTTATGGGCACTTTAGCAATCATCATCTCATTGGCATTACTGATGTTTTTCGCCTATCGAGGGATTTCGGTACTGATTTTGGCCCCCATTATGGCGGCCGTTGCCATTTTACTGTCTGGTGACATGGCATACATGATGCCGCAGTACACTGAAACATTTATGTCGGCTTTGGGCGGCTATATTTTAAAATTCTTTCCTATTTTTTTATTGGGTGCCTTATTCGGACAACTCATGGTTGATTCAGGTGCTGCATCCAGCATCTCAAACTCAATCATGAATAAATTAGGGCATCAACGTGCCATTTTGACTGTGGTATTGGCATGTGGTGTGTTGACTTACGGTGGGGTGTCGTTGTTTGTAGTGGCTTTTGCCATATACCCGATTGCCAAATCCATGTTCCAAGCGGCGAACATTCCAAAGCGCCTCATTCCAGGTGCGATTGCTTTGGGCTCATTTACCTTCACGATGACCGCTTTACCCGGTTCGCCGTCGATTCAAAATGCGATTCCGATTCCTTTTTTTGGGACCAATGTATTTGCAGCTCCAGGTATTGGCATCATTTCGGGTTTGATCATGTTTGGTTTAGGTTGTATGTGGTTACAAAGCCGCGCCAATAAAGCCCATAGAAATGGAGAAGGATACGGTATTGATACCCAAGAAGGAGAAAAGTTAGAAGACGGCGTGACGTCTCAAGGTCACATGCCCGTATTCTTGGCATTTTTACCCTTGCTGTTGGTGATAGGTATCAATGCTTTGTTCACTTACATCGTTTTTCCAAGCATGGACTTCACCTCGTTTACAGAACTCTATCCAAAATTAGATCCGAGCAAACAAACCGGTTTGTGGGCATTGGTGATTGCCTTAGTGGTGGCATGTTTAAGTTTGATTGTGTTACGACTGGGCAAATGGAACAACCTCAAAGAAACCGTCAACAAAGGGGCTTTGGGTTCAATGTTGCCGATTTTCAACACCGCTTCTGAAGTAGGGTATGGCGCTGTCATTGCTTCCTTGGCTGGTTTTATCATTATTCGTGACATGGTGTTAAATGTATCAAGCAATCCCTTGATTTCAGAAGCCATCGCAATGAACATTTTGGCAGGTATTACAGGGTCTTCTTCTGGTGGGATGTCGATTGCGTTATCGACCTTGGGGGCCGATTACTTAGCCATGGCCAATGCGGCAGGCATCAGCCCTGAATTATTACACCGTATTGCAGCTTTGGCAGCAGGCTGTTTGGACACCTTGCCTCACTCAGGTGCGGTCATCACTTTATTGTCCATTTGTGGTATGACGCACAAACAGTCTTACGGCAATGTGGCGATGTGTACCGTATTGATTCCAATGGTATCGGTAACGGTTGCCATTACTTTGGGGACATTGTTCGGCTCATTCTAAGCAGACTGGTTTACAGGACGCTTTAAACCGTCCTGCAAACATTTTTAAAGGACTCAACATGAAATTGGCGCATATAGATGACTTCCATGTCGGTTTATCCCATACTTTAACCCGCACGATAGATGCTGAAAAAGTGGCTCAATTTATTGAATTATGCGGTGATAAAAACCCTATACACCATAATGAAACTTATGCAGCACAAACCAATTTTAAACGTCCTATTGCACATGGTTTTTTAACTGCCAGTTTTTTCTCACCAATTTTTGGTTTGCACTTACCCGGCCCTGGTGCGATTTATGTCAGTCATAATTTACGCTTTTTAAAGCCAGTTTATGTCGGTGATACCATTGATATTATTGCGACAGTCACCAAAGTGGACACTGAACGGAAGCGGATTTACTTGGACACCATTTGCACCATCAAGGGTGAAAGGGTGATAGAGGGTGCAGCGGAATTATACGTACCGACTCCGACAGACGCAGGGCAGGCGGCATTGGATGCAGCGACAACAAATGTTTAACAGTATTCAATCATTTCAGAAGTAGATCTAAAAGTCATAGAAATAAAAAATGCCGTCATAAAGATGGCATTTGGGGCTGAAAATGTTGAATGTTTTAAAAGCTTAATCAATCATCAAATCAACCAGTGCTTTCGCTGCTTTAGATTGGGTACGAGCAGGATGCCAAACCATGCCCAATTGACGCTTCATTTCTAAATCTAAATCTAAAGTTACCAAATCTTGACTGACCAAGGTTTTCGGCAGAACTGACCAACCCAGTCCAATGGAGGCCAACATTCGAATCGATTCAAGTGGGTTGTTGCTCATAGTAACTTTAGGTTTTAAGCCCTTTTTCTCAAACTCAGCCAAAGTAATTTGTGCCGTATAAGTATGCGAGGCTGGCAGTAAACTTGGATATTGCATCAGGTGCTCTAAGCTGAGATTTTTTTCAGACGCCAAAGGATGAAAGGCAGCAGCGACAAAAACCAGAGGATCATTCCAAAGTGGCACATAGTTTAAGCGATCATCTAAACTCGGCGGCAAAGTTAAAAATGCCAGTTCCAAATCTCCTGCAAGCACTTGTTCATGCGCTTGTTCAGAATCGACAAAATGCACATCTAATGTCACTTCTGGAAAGTCTTGAACATACGCTCTTAAATGCGCAGGCAAATGATGCAAGCCAATATGATGGCTGGTGCCAATCTTAAGCTTGCCTTTAATTTGGGTTTGATCGTGACTTAAGGTATGGTGAATATCACCCAGTTCATTCAGCCAGTTTTTAACTTTGGGCAGTAAAGAATGCGCGGCATGCGTGGCTTGAACCCCACGACCTGCAGATTCAAACAACTTTACGCCAAAATAATCCTCCAAGCTGTGAATACGTTTGGTCACCGCAGGCTGAGTAATAAACAGATGATCGGCTGCCATAGAAATTGACCCAGTTTCCATGACTTTTATAAAGGCTTCAAAGGCAGCAAGGTTCATGATCGATACCTATAAAAAATTTTTATGCATAATTGTATTGTTATGCTATTTAGAGAATAAATCAAAGCAAAAGTTGTATCCATTGATTTAAAACTGGACGTTTAATCATGTGAGTGCAAATTTGAATGTCTTTACTTGAATCATTTGATTCATTGAATAATAAAATTTTGCATACTTGAGTAAGGGTGTTGAGGTGCAATCAATTTTTTAACATCACGCATAAACCTCACATCAGTTGTATAAAGACAAGAGTGGGATAAAGACAGGAATTGAATAAAGACAAGAATTGAAAAAAAGACAGAGTTAAATAAAGACCATAAAAAAAACCACCCAATATGGGTGGTTCCAGAGGAACATCGACATGTATATCTTAAACAGTGGCTTCCTCACGTTGCTTTGAATCTTTACGTTCCCAAACTTTTTCATGGAAAAAGAAAGCGACAGCTTGAATCGTCGGTTCTAGTAGGCTTAGAGCGACAGCCATTGCAATACTACCTGTCACCAAATACCCGACTAACATCGCGACTAACATATGCATAATGTAATAGCTTAAGGTCTTTTTAAACATACGTTGATTGTTGTTAACAAATTTTTGAACGTGAATCATGTGATGTTCCTTTAAAGCTAAATGTCTTGTTGATTAAATAGTAATGATTCTCATTATTAATGTAAAGAAGTATATTTTGAATACAATAATCGATTTTTTAGATTGGGTTTCATTCGATTTTTAGAGAATATTTATTGGGAAGTTAGCATTCCAAAAAGTTTATAAACTAATAAAAATGATAAATTAGATTTATGTTAATTCGTGGTTATAATCAATTTAATGACAGAATTTACCCAGTCCAGTGGAGCACATCGACATGGCAGGCGAAAACCAAAAAGTAAAAACACAAACAGCAAAAACTTTGTATGACAAATTGTGGGATGATCACTTAGTAACACAACGTGATGATGGTTCAGCATTACTTTACATCGATCGTCATTTATTACATGAAGTAACCTCTCCACAAGCGTTCGAAGGCTTGCAATTGGCGGGTCGTAAACCTTGGCGTTTAAGTGCCAACGTTGCTACACCAGACCATAACGTACCGACTTCTAAAAAAGAGCGCTCTGAAGGCATCTCTGGTATTGAAGACGATACCTCACGTATTCAAGTGCAAACTTTAGATGATAACTGTAAGACTTTTAATGTTGTTCAGTTTGACATTAACGATGTTCGTCAAGGGATCGCACACGTGGTTGGGCCTGAGCAAGGTTTAACGTTGCCGGGTATGACTGTTGTATGTGGTGACTCACATACGGCGACGCATGGTGCGTTTGGTTGTTTGGCACATGGGATCGGCACATCAGAAGTTGAACACGTATTGGCAACCCAATGTTTAGTTCAAAAGAAAATGAAAAACATGTTGGTGCGTGTTGACGGTAAATTAGGTCAGGGCGTAACACCTAAAGATGTCGTGTTAGCGATTATCGGTAAAATCGGTACTGCGGGTGGTACAGGTCACGCGATTGAGTTTGGTGGTCAAGTCTTCCGTGATATGTCGATTGAAGGCCGCATGACGGTTTGTAATATGGCAATCGAAGGCGGTGCCCGTGTGGGTATGGTTGCTGTTGATGAAAAAACCATTGAATACGTAAAAGGTCGTCCATATGCACCTAAGGGTGAGCAGTGGGATGCCGCAGTAGAATATTGGAATACATTACATTCTGATGAAGATGCACACTTTGATACAGTGGTTGTATTACAAGGTGAAGAGATTGAACCACAAGTCTCTTGGGGTACATCGCCAGAGATGGTGATTCCTGTTTCTCAAGCAGTACCAACATTAGATCAAGCCAAAGATGATGTACAACGTAATGACTGGACACGTGCATATCACTATATGGGATTAAATGGTGGTCAGGCTTTGGCTGATATCCAATTAGATCGTGTATTTATTGGTTCGTGCACAAACTCTCGTATTGAAGATATTCGTGAAGCTGCAAAAATTGCCCAAGGTAAGAAAGTTGCTTCTACCATCAAACAAGCGATGGTGGTTCCGGGTTCTGGTTTAGTCAAAGCGCAAGCAGAAGCTGAAGGTTTAGATAAGATTTTAGTTGAAGCAGGTTTTGAATGGCGTGAGCCGGGTTGTTCAATGTGTTTAGCAATGAATGCTGACAAATTACAACCGGGTGAGCATTGTGCATCAACCTCTAACCGTAACTTCGAAGGTCGTCAGGGGAATGGCGGTCGTACGCATTTGGTCAGCCCAGCAATGGCGGCGGCAGCTGCAATTGCAGGTCATTTTGTTGATGTACGCAGTTTCTAAAAATCCCCCTCAGTCCCCCTTTTAGAAAAGGGGGAAGTTCCCCTCTCATATAAAGAGGGGTTAGGGGAGATTTAAAGTAATGATATTCTTTAGGAATAAAGACAATGAAAAAATATACCGTTGAACAAGGTATCGTTGCACCATTAGACCGTGCCAATGTTGATACCGATTTAATCATTCCAAAACAGTTTTTGAAGTCCATTAAACGCACAGGTTTTGGCGAAAACTTATTTGATGAATTACGTTATTTGGATGAAGGTTATTTGGGTTTAGATAACTCTAAACGTCCTAAAAACCCTGATTTTGCGTTGAATCAACCACGTTACCAAGGTGCTTCAATCTTAATTTCACGTGCAAACTTTGGTTGTGGTTCAAGCCGTGAACATGCGCCATGGGCATTGGAAGAATACGGTTTCCGTACCGTGATTGCGCCAAGCTATGCGGACATTTTCTTTAATAATAGCTTTAAAAACGGCATGTTGCCTGTGATCTTATCTGAAGAGATTGTTGATCAACTCTTTAAAGAATGTTTCGCGACTGAAGGTTATCAACTTACGATTGACCTTGAAGCACAAGAAGTACGTACACCATCGGGTGAAAGCTTTAAATTTGAAGTTGATCCGTTCCGTAAGCATTGCTTACTCAATGGTTTAGATGATATCGGTTTAACTTTACAAGCTGGCGATGACATTCGTGCTTATGAAGAAAAAACCAAAGCAAGTCGTCCTTGGGTTTTTCAAGAGATTCGTGGCTAATCGTTTATGCCCTAGCCGTAGGGCTTAACTCTTGCTAATATCATTCGAAAATAATTTCAATATTTTCAAGAATGAGCGAGGTTGGGCCCACGTCATGGCGAAAGTTTTTAAACACTTAGCTGTAGTTGGACTTACTGCGTCAACTTTAGTCGGTTGTCAAAGTATTGATACAGCACGTATTAAACACGTGAAAGAAACAGAGCAAAGTAGGTTAAATGCCTTAATTTACTGTTCTGGCACAGCGGCCTGTGAGTTCGAGCGCTTGAATCAAACCCCTGTGATCGATTCAAAAACTCAACGATTAGATAACAAGGCAGTGAAAGCAGGAATTGTGCGTCTAAAAGCCAATTCTTTAAATCATTCAAATGTCTTATATCTTTCAGTCCCTGCTGGTCAACATGAGGTTGTCGTTCGTTTCTATCCGATTTCAAAAGATAAAGCGGAAACACTTCATTTGATTCATCGGTTTAATGCACAAACTCAATATACGCTTGATATGTTTCGAGAGCGAAGCAGAGAGAGAGGAAGCTTGCTTAATATGTCAGCACCAGAACCGCTTTGTGTTGATTTAAAGCAAGAAAAGCGAACCATACGTCGTTTCTGCAAACCGTATAACGTACTCAATGGTTTGGGTGAGTTTGTAGAAAAGAAAAATTTTAAATCCCGTTAGTCTAGAACTAACATTAAAAATGGAATAACTCATGTCTAAACATATTTTGATTTTAGCTGGTGATGGTATTGGTCCAGAGATTGTAAAAGCTGCTGAGCAGGTTCTTACAAGTGTGAATGAAAAATTCAATTTAGGTTTAACATGGGAACAAGGTCTTTTAGGTGGAGCAGCGATTGATGCACATGGTTCACCTTATCCAGAAATCACATCTCAACAAGCTCAAAAAGCCGATGCACTTTTATTAGGCGCTGTGGGTGGTCCAAAATGGGATACCATTGAGCGCTCAATTCGCCCAGAACGTGGCTTATTGAAATTACGTAGTGAACTTAATCTTTTTGCGAACTTGCGCCCTGCGATTCTTTATCCGCAATTGGCAGATGCTTCCAGCTTGAAGCCTGAAATTGTATCTGGTTTGGATATCCTCATCGTTCGTGAATTAACGGGTGGTATTTATTTCGGTCAGCCACGTGGTATTCGTGAACTTGAAAATGGCGAAAAGCAAGGTTTCAACACTGACGTCTATTCAGAGTCTGAAATCAATCGTATTGCTAAAGTTGCCTTTGAAATGGCTCAACTTCGCGGTGGTAAAGTATGTTCAGTGGATAAAGCGAATGTACTGGAAGTCACTGAACTTTGGAAACAAACTGTCACAGCTTTAAAAGAAGCTGAATATCCAGAAATCAACTTATCGCACATGTATGTCGACAATGCGGCAATGCAGTTGGTGCGTGCACCGAAACAGTTTGATGTGATTGTAACATCGAACTTATTTGGTGATATTTTGTCTGATGAAGCTGCAATGTTGACAGGTTCAATTGGTATGTTGCCATCGGCGTCATTAGATGAAAATGGTAAGGGCATGTACGAACCATGTCATGGTTCTGCACCAGATATCGCAGGTCAAAATATTGCAAATCCATTAGCGACAATTTTATCTGTTGCAATGATGCTTCGTTATACCTTCCGTGAAGAAGCGGCTGCAAAAGCAATTGAAGATGCAGTAGGCAATGTATTGGACCAAGGTTTACGTACAGCAGATATTATGTCTGAAGGCATGAACAAGGTGGGTACGATTGAAATGGGTCAAGCTGTTGTTGCTGCATTGAACTAATTCAAAAGATTTCTTGAAAAGTTAAAAAAAACGTAGCTTTGGCTGCGTTTTTTTATGCTTAATCATCTAGATGATTTGAGTTGTTTTGAACATAGATCAGTATTTCATTCAAAATCATTTTAAATAAGAACAGTCATTATAAGAACAGTCGTTTGATCTGCGTACCTCAGCAAGCTTTACCTTTCATTGATACAGATTGCACACTATTATTTTTCAACACAAAAATGAGATTGCAGGGTTGCTTGGTCTTGTAATTATTGTCGGCTGAAGCAATCTGTACAGGGATCATGACGCCACGGCTATCCATGACCATATTTCCAGCAGGGATAGGAAGACTCAGCATACGATCAAAGCTGAAAATTGCTCGTTCAGGTGTAATGATTGGGTTGGGTTTGAGTTGAATGTCGAAAGCGTCAAGATTGAAATTTTGTTTCAGCTGGTTGATGTCTTGCCCGACATATTGATTGAGAGAGAGCGCAAGACTGTGTTTATTTTGCTGATGAGTTATTTGACAAGCACTGAGTGTAAGACCAATGCAAATGATGAAAGCCAATCGACTATAACTGTATAAAAGTAGTTTTGTAGGTGGGTTGACGTATAGCTTCATTGGAAATGCCTTTTTGCATCGATTATCGTTATAGATCAGTCCTTTTTGAATCGCTTCCGAATCGTGAGCCATTTATTCTAGATATAACATTTTTCATTTTTCATTTTGCTGTTTAGTCATAATACATAAAGTCGTCAAAGACGCGTATAAAAATGAATAATAAGCAGTGATTAGAAAATATGAAAAAATACTTTTTTGATGGTGGCTGTGGTTTGGTCAGGTGTCACTTATGCGGATCATTGTGATCAGGCACGTAATACTTACGATGACATTTACTGTACGAATAAAGTATATGCAAGTACGGATGCCGAGCTAAATAAAATTATCAACTGTTACGAACAAAGTTAAACAGTCATCAAAAAGCCATTCTGAAAACTTCACAATTCAGCTGGATTCGAGAACGCGTGAGGGGAATGTATAACGCTTGGATGTAAAACATCAGCTTTACACCGATAAAAAAGAGCCACAAAAAAAGCCACTTAACGTGGCTTTTCGCTTACTAACACTTAGCGTGCACGGTAAGTAATGCGACCCTTAGATAAATCGTAAGGAGTCATTTCTACTTTAACACTGTCGCCAGTCAAAATACGAATATAGTGTTTACGCATTTTACCAGAAATGTGTGCAATTACTTCGTGACCGTTTTCTAAACGTACACGGAACATAGTATTAGGAAGCGTTTCGGTGACAACGCCTTCGAACTCGATAAGTTCCTCTTTATTGGCCATAGCCTACCTGATAGATCAAATTGGAAAGGCGCAAATTATAGTCAAAAAAATGGGAAAATACAAGGTTAAACGCTGTTTGGTGAATGTATCTGTAGTCAAAATAGGCGAACAAACAAATAAAATAATTAAACAAAAATATGCTTAACTGTGTTGTCAGTTTGGTCAATCGACTGTAATCTAAATTAAAAGTTTTAAGTAAATATTAATAACATACAAGGAAGGGCACTGCGTGAGTCAGCTAACTGATGCTTCGGTTGTTTTGCGATTAGGCTATCAAGCGATTCGTCGTGCTGGATTGCCGACCGAAGAAATATTAACAAAAGCCGGTGTTGCCTTGAATCAAGTTGATCAAAATGCACGTACACCATTGAGCGCACAGTATGCTTTTTGGGTTGCGGCAGAAGAAGTCAGCAAGGATCCAGACATTGGTTTACATCTTGGTGAACACTTGCCACTGTATCGTGGACAAGTGATTGAGCACCTTTTTATTTCATCTGAAAATTTTGGTGAGGGGCTTAAACGTGCTTTGGCTTACCAACGTTTAATCTCCGATGCATTTCATGCCAAATTGGTGATTGATGATGATCGTTGCTATTTGACCAATGGTGTTCAGCCTTGGGCAGACAGTTTGGTCAATCGACATTTTTCTGAATGCGCGCTGTCGGGAATTTTAAGATTCTTTAAATTTATTACAGAGGGTCGCTTTGAGCCGATTTATATCGACTTTAATTTCCAAGAAGGTGCAGCTGATGATGAATACTTGCGCGTTTATGAATGTCCTGTAAGTTTAGGTCAAAAAGAAACACGTTTATACTTTGATTCTTCTATTCTTGATTATCCGCTTTGGCAAGCCGAACCTGAGTTGTTGCAACTGCATGAACAGCTGGCGATTGAAAAACTTCAAGAACTCGCACGCTATGATCTGGTGGGTGAAGTTCGTCGTGCGATTGGGTCAACTTTGGAAAGTGGTGAAACGACTTTAGAAACGGTGGCAGCACAGCTCAATATTACGCCACGTCGTTTAAGAACGCAGTTGTCTGAGGCAAATACCAGTTTTCAACAAATTTTATCCGACTATCGTTGTCGATTAGCGAAGAAGCTTTTGGCGAATACTAACGAGAGTGTTGAACGTATTGTTTATTTAACAGGGTTTTCTGAGCCAAGTACGTTCTACCGTGCATTTAAGCGTTGGACCAATGAAACGCCTGTTGAATATCGAAAACGTAAACAGCGCTAATTGATCGTTTTAATCCCTCCAAACATGGAGGGATTTTTATTGATAGACATTAAAAAGAAATCGGAATTTTCAAATCTAAATCAGCTGATTTTCTATTGAGTCTATTTGGGGAAATCTATTCAGGCATATTCAGCCAATGTGGTCCCAAAGGTCGCTTAGGTAGATTAAAGCGCTCTGGATAGTCCGCATGGATGAAATAAAGACCATCTGGTGGTGCAGTCACCCCAGCTGCTTTTCGATCTTCAGCGGCGAATATGGCATCAATATGATCAACGTCGTACATCTCTTGTCCGATTTCAAGCAAACAACCCATAATGTTACGAACCATGTGGTGTAAAAAACCATCTGCTTGAATATCTAAAACCAAATAAGCGCCATGTTGAGTCAGTCGGCAATGTGACACTGTTCTGACGGGTTGATTGGACTGACACGCAGCTGCACGGAAGCTTTCAAAGTTATGGGTCCCTTCAAACTTGGTGGCCGCTTGGATCATTTTTTGAATATTGAGGGGGGCATGGACGTGTGTGACTTGCTTATGTAACAAGGCAGGGCGTACTTGATGGTTATATACCACATAGCGATAACGTCTGGCTTGAGCTTTATGGCGGGCATGAAATTCAGGATCCATTTGTCGAACCCATTGAATCGAGATATCTTTAGGCAACAGGCTATTTGAACCGAGTAACCAGCCATCAATAGGACGGATTGCGTTAGTATCAAAGTGCGCCACCATATTGGTTGCATGCACGCCTGCATCTGTGCGACCAGCACCTTGCAGTTGAATCGGTTCATTAGCAACTTTTGATAGCGCATGTTCAATGGTTTCTTGAAGACAAACGACGCCCGCTTGTTGAGTTTGCCAGCCACGATAATTCATACCGTTAAACTCAATACCCACTGCCAAACGCTGCATAATGACCTCTATTTTCAACATTGATACCAATGGTCATGCCATTGATCCTTAGAGGGGTATTGTAAATACATTTTTAAAATTTTGGCATAAAGATCGGCATGACTCTGGGTATTGTTAATCAAAATATTGGCTTGAATAACCCATTGGCTGACTGCGTAGCGTTGATCCAGTCCCCCGAAAGGCACTTGAGTGTCTAAAATCACAGCACAATTTTTGTTTTGGAGTTGAATCAATTTCTCTAGGATTTCATCATTCACCGCAATATTGCCCGTGCCGTAGCCTTGCAGAATCAGAACATCAGGAGCCTGATCAATGAATACATCTAAGTTTTTCGACAATTGTTCAAGTTCAATCGGCTGTATCGTCCAATTGATCAAATTGAGTTTCTGGATCTGTTGAATGTGTTGTTCTTCAATTAAAAAAGGATTTTGCTGAAGTGAAGTTAAATGTTGCTGATAATTCATGCCTGAAAAAGCGTCTAATGCTGTGCTATGGACTTTTTGTACTGAGTTGGCATGCATGATTTTATGGTGAAATGCCACATAAACCCCAGGTTCTACTTTCAACATTCCTTCAATGGCTGTGTTCAGGTTTTCCAGCGCATCGGTAAATGTTCGAAGATCGTTGCCTTCTACATTCAGTAATGGGTATTGGCTTGCCGTCAATATGACATGGCTACTTTGTTGTAAGAATCGGCTTAGGGTGGCGGCAGCGTAACTCAAGGTGTCTGTACCATGAATCACAATGAAGTGTTGATATTCTTGAGTGTGTAGATATTGAATTTGTTGAGTCAGTTGTAACCAGTCTGAAGCTGTACAAGCACTGCTATCCTTCACCGTATGTGCAGTGAAAAATTCGATTTGGGCATGTTGCGGTAAAATTCGTTTTAATTGCGGTTTAAAATCAATTTCTGGCATAGGGCTCAAAGGCTCACCAATACAACCAAAAGTACCGCCCATATAAATGAGTGCAATTTTTTTCATAAAGTAGTGCTCACAAAAAAGCAGCCATGAATGACTGCTTATGTTAAGCGTAATTGTATTAAGAAGCTATTTGCTTGAGTAATTGTTGTGAACGGTGACGTTGTTCAGTAGAGAAGAAAGCTTCATCCGCACTCAGTAACTTTTTAGCCGCTTCATAAGCACCCAATTCAATATAACGACTTGCAAGATCTAGATTGAGTTGAATTTCATTGACCTTTAATAATTCAGGGAATGATTGCGCCAATGGATCATTGGCATCCGCTAAAGAGCTAGGATCAACTTCTGGCTCAATAAAAGATGGCGCAATTTCAATTTTTTGAGTTTCAAAAGCGAGTGAATTCGGATCAGCTGAAATTGGAGTGTCTAAACTGAAGTGGAAATCAGTAGCAGCGCTAATTGGTAATTCACTGTCTAATTTAAACTCATTTGAAGGCTGTTCAGTTTTTTCTTCAGAAATAGAAGGAGTATTGAAAACAAAATCTTCAGTAGGAACAACAGGCTCTTCTTCAACTTTGCTTTCAACAGGTGTTGAGAAATCAAATTCGAGCGGAGCAATATCTGCTTTTGAAATATCGTCTGCAGGTTTTTCAAGTGTTTCAGGAGTAAAGCTGACATCATTGCTTACTGTGTCAGAGCTTAAGTCAAACTCAACTGCTTGAGGCGCTTCAACAGGTTTCTTCGCTTCAAAAGAATACTCAATAGGCTCAAGATCTTTTTTCTCAACAGGTGTTACATTGAAATCAGGTTGTATGCTATCAAAAGATGCGTTACCAATATTTTGAGCAGGTGTTGAGGTGCTAATGAGCTCATCAAAGGCAGCATCTGATTTAAGACTTTGAGTTGCTACAGGAGCTATGGTCGCAGCAGGTGTTGAAATAGGTTCTGAAGGCTTTGATACGTTTGCTTGGGCACGCTGTTGATTTGCTTCAGCTTGATCAGCAATGTCATGCAAACCTAAAGAGCGTAAGTAATTGATTAACTGCTTAATCGCAAAATCATCTTTTTGCGCAACATGAATTTCAAGTAAATATAGATATAATTCGTGTTGTGAATTGTCATGATTCAAGGCTTGGTTAATTTTTGCTTCAGCAGCAAAATAATTTTCAGCTTTGATTAGGTTTTCAATACTCGAACGAACTTCAGGGTCGAGCGTTGTTGGTGCTGATTCCGTTGCTACAGGGGTAGTCGTAACGTTGGTTGGAATGCTTGAAGATCGACCAGTGCGATTAGATGCATTTTTACTGACTTTCTTATTCGCAGTTTTCTTGCCTTTATCAGATGATGACTCATTGTTTGCACTTTCACGCTTTTTCAAAACGACGGCAACAATAAGTATTAATAAACAAGGAATTAGTATATACAACATATTTTTACCCCTTCATTGAAACCAATGAAAATTATTCCTTAAAATAAATTTAGTTAACAGGCTTATTCGCTTGATTCTTTTTTTGCAATTGTTGCTGTAATTGAGCAAGTCTCGCATTTAATAGTTGAATTCTCTGATCTTTCTGCTGAATGGCCAAGCTGAGTTGAGAGACATTCTGCTGTAATTTAACTGTTTTTTGTCGAGCTGTCATAACTTTTGAAGATAATTCTGGAGTTGTCTGATTTTTCGACGTTTTTTCTTTAGCAGCGCCTTGAGCTGAATCTTGTTTAGTTCCAGTGACAAGCTTCATTTCTGCTTGGCTCAATTTATACTTCTCTTTACCCGACTGAGGTTGACCAGCGGTTGTATTCATTGGGCGAGCTTTAGCCGCTTTGGGTGCAGGCATGCTGTTTGCAGCTGCTAAATTTAATGCTACCCCACGACGAATACGATTGATATTGCCACCAATGAAAGCATGTTCATTATTGGCCTTAATTTGTTGCATTACTTCAGGAATGCTTTGATTGGTTTGGGTTGCAACACGCGAAGCAATTTTCCATAAAGATTCATTGTTTTGAACCACATGTGCTTTTTCTAAAGCAGGACCATGCATTGGTTTAGGTTCCGGACGAACTTTAGCAGACGTTTTCGCTGTCTCAGTTACTGGAGCTTTAACTTCCGTTTTTGATGGAGAGTCTACCGGCTTAGATAGGTTTTGCTGTGCAGATAACGCTTGTTTTGGTGCTGAAATCGTAGGAGTAGGTTGCGTTGAAGCAGGTCTTAATGTTTCCGAGATGGTCAGCGTCGAAGGGAGTGATTGAACCATCGCGATAGACGGTTGTTCATATGATTGTGCAACAGCACTATTTACAGGATCAGGTGTTTGATGATTAGCGGGTTGAACAGTATTGACTGGCGCAGGCATGACCTGCGTTGACGTTTGATTATTTAAAGGCGGTGCAGGTGAAACATTGATCGCAAGCGGAACACTCATCGTATTCGCTGAAGAGTAAGAGACTTGTGGTGCTGATTTTGGAGTTGAATCAGTGGCTACTCTTGCTTGAGAGGTATTTGATGTCACATTGTATTGCGTACTCATGGGTAAATTGAGCGCAATATCTTTATCACTGACAACGGTCTGTGGAATCAATGACGTTTCTTTATTGGTCATTTGTGGTTTTTGCGCAGCAACTGCTGGACGATTCAATCTGGTTTTAATTTGTTGAATATGCGTTGCACTGCCTTCCTTAATCTTGACCAGAATATTGAGTTCAGATTCCACCATTGGGCGTGAAGAAGTGATCACGATGACGCCAGAACCATCGCTTGATTTACGCGTAAAGAAGTTCAGGTGACCCGGAGGTTGATGACCGATACCAAGGCGAATAAGATCATTAGATTCAGCTAAACTTGCTTCGATTCGAGCATTTGGGTCAGCATTACGAAATTTCATTTCTGCATAGAGTAGGTTACCTGCTCCTGATTGAACTTCAATCGGATCAAGGGTTAAAGCATAAGCAGTAGGGGTTGTTATAATAGCTAAAATGGCAATTTTTAATTTGTTATATACAGGCATCTCGATCCATTGTTCTGACAAGATTTCAGGGCAATATGTCATACAATACCTAGTTGTAATAAGAATGTAAAATCTTAACATTGTAGTTACAAAAAAAAGCCGATCAAATGTGATCGGCTTTTCAGTTTTAGAAGAGAATTTCTAAAAATTAAGCGTTCTTATATTCAATTAAGATGCGTAACATACGGCGTAAAGGTTCTGCAGCACCCCAAAGCAATTGGTCACCCACTGTGAATGCACCTAAGTATTCTTTACCCATGTTCATCTTACGTAGACGACCCACTGGAACTGTTAATGTGCCAGTGACTGCCACAGGGGTAAGATCAGTCATAGATGCTTCACGTGTATTTGGAACCACTTTTGCCCACTGGCTAGACTGACGAACCATATCTTCAATCTCGTTCAATGGAACGTCTTTCTTAAGCTTCAATGTAATGGCTTGAGAGTGGCAACGCATTGCGCCGATACGAACACAATGACCATCAATTGGAACAATTTGCTGGTTGCCTAAGATCTTGTTGGTTTCAACCTGACCTTTCCATTCTTCTTTCGACTGACCGCTTTCAAGCTGTTTATCGATATATGGAATGAGCGAGCCCGCTAAAGGCACACCAAAGTTAGCTGATGGAAAACCTTCACCACGTTGTAGTGCTGCAATTTTAGAATCAATGTCTAAAATTGGAGATTTAGGATCATCAAGCAAATCTTGAGTATTGTTATATAAATAACCCATACCTGTGATCAATTCACGCATGTTTTGCGCGCCAGCACCTGAGGCTGCTTGATAGGTCATAGACGTTGCCCATTCAACCAAATTATTTTGGAAGAGTGAACCTAAGCCCATCAACATTAAAGAAACTGTACAGTTACCGCCAACGAACGTTTTGGTACCTTTCACTAAGCCGTCTTTGATCACGTTCATGTTGACTGGATCAAGTACGATAATGGCTTCATCATCCATACGTAATGTCGATGCCGCATCAATCCAGTAACCATTCCAACCTTCAGCTTTCAGTTTAGGGAAAACCTCAGAAGTATAGTCGCCACCTTGACAGGTAATAATGACATCCATTTGCTTCAGACTGCTAATGTCTGTTGCATCCATAAGTGCAGGGGCAGTCTTACCGCCAAACGCAGGCGCTTCACCACCCGCATTACTGGTAGAGAAATAGAATGGCTCAAAATGAGCAAAATCATTCTCTTCAACCATACGTTGCATAAGGACGGAACCAACCATCCCGCGCCAACCGACCAGACCTACTTTCATGTCACTTTGCCTCGGTGCGTTAAAAATTAAAAGGGGGTTCGAGTGTATCAAAAGAGCAGTTTACTGCAATAGCTACACAATCAAAACATCAATATTATTGAGAGAAATAACTTGTTTATGATACATACAAAATTGATAAAGTTATGTTACGTCTTATAAAAAATTAAAATTTACAGATGAGTGAACAATATGATTTGGGTGGAAATTCTAGCAGGGTTTGTGATTTGGATTAGTTTTTGGTCACTCATACCGAGAGATGAATGGTGGTTTCGTGGTGCAGATTTTCCACGCTTACAAATTCTTGCATTAGGTATTATTACTTTTCTATTGATGATTTTTTGGCAAGAACCTTGGGATTTAACGCGTCAAATCATTTTCATTGCTTTGATTGCAGCGTTGGCTTACCAATTAAAAATGGTCTTGCCATATACTTTGATTTGGAAAAAACAAGTTAAGCAGGTTAAGCCTGAACAATTAGATCCAAATAAGCAGATCTCATTGATTGTCTCTAATGTACTGACCCCGAATACTAAATATCATTTACTGATTGAAGAAATTGAGAAATATCAGCCTGATTTGGTACTGACCTTAGAAACTGATCAAACTTGGCAGAATGAACTTTCTGTCATTGAAAAAGATTACCCGTATAGAGTGCCTGTGCCCTTAGATAATTTGTATGGAATGCATCTCTACAGTAAATTAAAGCTAAGTGATACAGAGATAAAGTTCATTCTCAGTGACGAAATTCCTTCGATTCATACGACGGTGACTTTACGATCTGGACAGTCTGTACAACTCTATTGCTTGCATCCGAAACCACCGAGTCCAACTGAAGCCAAAGATTCAACTTTGCGTGATGCGGAGCTACTGATTGTAGGTGATCAGATTAAAGATTTGGATGAAAGCTGTATTGTCATGGGCGACTTAAATGATGTGGCATGGTCACGTACCACGCGTTTATTTCAGCGTATCAGTGGATTGCTAGATCCGCGTGTTGGTCGGCATTATGTCAACACTTTTCATGCAGATTATCCATTATTAAGATGGTCATTGGATCATGTATTCCACAGTACTGATTTTGCTTTGGTCGATATGAAGCGTTTACCGCATATGGGGTCTGATCATTTTCCTGTGTATGTGGTTTTGCAAACGGGGCGCGTGTTTGAGCAAATTCAGGAAGAACTTGAACAGACTGAAGCAGATGAACAAGAGGCTCAAGAGGCGATTCAAGAGGGTATTGAAAAAGCAGAGCGTGAAGAAAAAATAGTGACAGATGAAATTGCGCAAGCCTACAAAAAGACTTAAATAAGATGGAAAAGCGTAAATGATCTTATTTGAGTGTTTAGTTGAGATTAATAGTGTTGTAAGCATATGCTCACACGGATTTAGGACTTAACGGCTAGAGTGACTATGAGAATCAGGATAATATTTAATCATCGGCACAAGGAGTGGGAAAGGAAAATCCCAATATGGAAGACGAAGCCGATGGAAGAGTCATCATGGATATGATGCAGGAATGGAAAGCCAAAAAATAACAATATGTTTTGAAAAGCACAACCCCATTGACCCGAGTTTTACAGGGAGTAGAACTCGGGTTAGTTGTTTTAGCTCATCACTTTTGATGCGATTTTAATAGCAGTTCCTGTTCCAGGAACGATAGTACTTGCAAGTTCTGCACTAAGTTCGATTAAGTTTTCTCGAGTGAATGCTTGATCAAAAGTGTTTTTAAACCAACTGCCATTTTCAATAATTTCACCTGTCAAACCATCTACTTCTATCACACCAATCTTATCTGCGGAAGACCAATGATATTCAAAAGCATATACAGGTCTAAAATATAAATATAATGATGTAATTTCTTCAGCATCATCTTGAATATTCGTTGCATTGATAATTTGATTTTGCAGTTCAGAACGAACAAGGCTTGTTAAAGAGTCAAGCGATAACAAGGGTTGTAAAACATTGTCTAAATCAACCTTCTCAACAGCAGAATGCTCAAATTTTTTAATATACTCTATGAAGACAGATTTTTTAATTTCTCTTTTTAACCCATCGAGGTAATTAGAGTATTCAATAGTTCGATGACATCTTTCAACAACTTGTATATCTATTTTCGCTTTATCCTGTTGACGCATGACAGGATAGGACTGGTCATGATTCTCTTGTTGATCTATTGTGATAGAAATCGCGTGTTGATTATGCACAGGAATCGCATAAGTTACGATACAGTTATAATTAACTGAACGCCTACTTTCTACAAACCAAAAGGGTTCATATCGGAGTATTTGATCTTTAAGTAGAACAGTTTCTTCAGTTGGACGTTTCAGAGGGTTAAACTTTGCAAACATTCCGAACGCATTGAGTTTTTTCTTTTCTGCTTGCTGTTTAGCCGAATCAAACTCGAAAATTTTTTTGAAGACAAAAATTTTATGATTTTCTGGTTTTACTTCAAGTTTTGACATTTTTCCTCAAATTTATTCTCTATCCTAATCCGATATTAGCTCATTTAATTGTGTATAGAAAAGCATCACAATTAAATGAGTTAGAATAAATTTATTTTGATGAAGCATTAATAAATCTGATTATAGCCTTCAGGGCGAGTTTTAAAACGACGATGAAACCACATGTATTGCGTGGGTGCGATACGAAGTTGGCGTTCAATGATCAGATTGGTACGCGTCGCATCAGCAAGCTCATCATCACTCGGCATCTGGTCTAATTCAGGCTCTACCAATATTTTGTATTGCGGATTTGAAATGTCACCATCGCGATAAAAATACAAGGGGATCGCTGCTGCTTTGGTCATTTTTAATAAACGTCGATGAGCGGTCACTGTCGCAGCAGGAGTACCAAAAAATGGTGCCATGACGCCTTGTTTTAACCCGAAGTCTTGATCAGGGCTGTACCAAATCGCCCGTCCATTCTTTAAATGACGGATCAACCCACGCATATCATCATGATCAATCTGATGGGTATAGATCGTTGCGCGACAGCGATAAATCAGCATATCCAATAAAGGATTATTTTGCGGACGATAAACCACATCTGGATCAAAGAATTGAGCACAGGCATAACCACCCGCATCGAGTAATGTTGAATGTGTACCGAGGAGTAATACACCACGACCTTCAGCTTGTGCTTTTTGGAGATGTTCAAGTCCCTCAATACTGACACGACCTTTAAACCATTTCGGGCTATACCATGCATTAAGGGTTTCAAAAACACCAAGCATTTGATCCACAAACACCAAGCGAGCATTGTCCTGAACTTGTTCAGCAGACCATTCAGGAAAACACACTTCTAAATTACGTACAGTCGTTTTACGACGTGACTTTAACGATTTAAAAGCAGTATTGCCCAATACACGTGCTAAACGATGCTGAATCGCCCACGGTAGAATTGCCAACAACATGAGAGAAATAATGCCAATCCAAACGCCCCAATACTTTGGCAATAGAAATGACCATTGAAATTCACCAGGCGTATAGGTGTGCTCTTGACTCATCTTGTTTAAAAATCTAGAAATATGTAGTGGCTGAGTTTAGCATGAAGCTGTTTTTGATATAAAACAGATCTCAATGATTAGAGCAAATTCAAAATCAGTGATCTAGTTTTATCATCGAATGAAGTCTGGTTTAAGATAGAATTGAATCTTTAACTCAGTTCTTACCATGCGTGATCATTATCTGGACACCAGTAAAGCGGTTTTGATTTTCCTTGTGGTATTCGGTCACTTTCTTGAGCGTCTTGTTGGGTGGCAGTTTGAGACGAGTGGGGCATTACTGAGCCTGATTTATTTGATTCATATGCCTGCTTTCATCTTTATTTCGGGGATGTTATTCAAGGATCAAAACTATATTAAAAATATTGTTTTCTTTTTATCTCTTTATCTGCCTTTTCAAATTATTTATCCCTTATTTACATCTTTTTTGTCGGGTGAGATGAAGTGGAGTGGATTCAATGTATTTCAGCGTCCTTATTGGATTTTATGGTATCTGATGGGCATGGTGGCATGGACATTCATCACTCATTTTTTAATTAAAACTCAATTTCCTGTGTGGATTGCACTTGGATTGTCACTTCTGATCGGATTTTCACCCTGGAATAACTATGATTATTCAGTCGGGCGAATATTGGTTTTTCTGCCTTTCTTTGTGGCAGGAGCTATACATGGTAAAGATTGGATTTTAAACGTTAAACAACAACGTTTTGCGCCATTTTTTGGCATTGGATTGATGTTAGGACTACTTGGATTATTGTTTCGACTTGATCTTTCGCAATATTGGCTTTATGGCAGTTTAAGCTATCAACAATTGAAGGTTGAACCTTGGGTTGGAGTCGGAATCAGACTGTTATGTATTTGCCTTGCGGGCGTAGGCATTTATGCGCTGTTGGGACTGGTTAAGCTTTTTGAAAATCGTTGGACAACATTGGGTACATATACATTACCCGTTTATTTGTTGCATGGATTGGTGGTGATGGGAGTTGCGCATGTCATGAAATATTATATAAGCGCGTTTAACACTTCGCAGTTCAGCCTGATTTTATTGTCATTATTTTTATCTGTTATTACTTGTACAATTTTACAGTTCAAAGTGTTCGATCAAGTTTTAAGATTACTTTCTCAATGGTTAATGATGCCTTATTCAAAAATAACGTCAAAGTGATAAACCAGTCTAAAGCTGTAGGCTGTGGACATCATCATGATTGGTACAGCATTGTAATTGATGAGTTTATGACTTCTTTTCGAATAAACTGGCTTTTCTCGAAGGAAATTTATAGAGCAGTTAATCTTTCACTAAGCCACCATTGACAATCAGATGTTGTCCTGTGATTACATGAGGATAGGGTGATAGAGACCTAGGAAATGCATCCGCAAACTTTGAGGTGTATTGGCATTCAGATCAATGCTTAAAGATATAAATCGTTAGAGTAAAATTTATGAATTTTTTCTGGAAAAATTTTATCAGCTCGTTTTTCAAAGCGTTTACTCAGACGAAAACAAGCCAACCGAAGAGCAATAATGCAAATTCAAACATCGTTGTTGCTGTTGATTCAGATTCAAACCTTAAAGACTATGGTTTTGCTCAAGACACAGTCAATCAGCTGAGTCCATCGGGTATTGATTTGATTAGTAACTTTGAAGGGCTAAAACTCGAAGCCTATTATGATCAAGCAGGTGTCTGTACGATTGGATTTGGGACAACCGTATATCCGAATGGTGTTCCAGTTCAGATCAGTGATCAATGTTCCGTTGAACAAGCCAAGCGCTATATGCACCATGACTTGGCACGTTTTGAAAAAGCCGTCAACTCATCAGTAAAAGTACCACTTTCACAAAATCAATTCGATGCTTTGGTGTCACTCACTTACAATATCGGAGTAGGTGCATTTAAAAACTCGACTTTACTCAAGCTATTGAATCAAGCTGATTATATCGGTGCAAGTCAGCAATTCGATGTATGGGTCAAAGCAGGTGGTCAAACTGTTCAAGGATTGGTTAATCGCAGAGCTGTTGAGAAAGCCTATTTCTTAAAATGACGTTCAGCGTTCATCAATTGATGTGGCTGAGTCACCATTTGAGCAAACTTTCAGCTATCTATGTTGAAGCAATTTTTGATTAGTCATGCCATTTTTAAAGGCATAAACTCATTTTAGCTCTACATTAAAGTGAAACATACATGGCGTTCAGTTGGATTCTTTTTACCCTGATGGCTGCGTTTATGCAGGCATGGCGTAATGCATTTCAAAAACAACTAAGCAGTACCGTCGATGTGTGGGGCGTAACCCTTGCTCGCTTTATCTTTGCTTTGCCATTTGCAGTTATATATCTAACGAGTTTGTATCATTTTTCACCTGTTACAGCGACGGTGACATTCACGACAAAGTATTGGATCTATATTTTAATCGCTGGAATGAGTCAGATTGTCGCTACCGCTTTGATGGTGAATCTATTTAAACAAAAGAATTATGCCATTGGGGTCGGGCTTGCGAAAAGTGAAGCAATTCTGGCTGCGATGATTGGTGTGGTATTTCTTGCAGATCATTTGTCAATACTGGCATGGTTTGGCGTATTGCTTGGGGCATGCGCCGTATTCCTACTTAGTCGAGGGCATGGCTTTACAGACTTCTCATTAAAAACCTTAGTGATCGGAATCGGAAGTGGCTTATGTTTTGCCATTACGTCATTACTGGTTCGTGAAGCGAGTCTGGAACTCACGATGCTTCCTACCCTTCACCGTGCAGCTTGGGTCTTGGTTTCCGTTATTGGATTTCAGTGTATCAGTATGTTGGTGTATTTAAGTCTGTTTAGTCGAAAGACCTTAATCGCGATGTGGGAAAGAGTAGGGCTCACCTTTAAAGTGAGCGTGTGTAGTTTTCTGGCATCACTTGGATGGTTTACTGCCATGAGTATGATGAGTGTGCCTGTGGTGAAAACGTTAGGTCAAATTGAAATTTTATTTAGCCTGTTAATCTCCGCTTATTTCTTTAAAGAAAAATTGGCGAAAGCGGAACATTGGGGATTGGGATTGGTGGTGATCGCTGCGATTTTGGTGATTTGGGCTTAGTTGTAAGTAAACGCTGAAAAAAGATATAAATGATTTGGAGTCATAAAGTGATTCTTATCAAAAAACTCCGCACTATGAATAACGTAATGCGGAGTTTTTTATAGAGGTAAATAAAGACTTAGCCTTTACTCATCTCTTCTAATTCTTCCCAACGCTCTAATTTTTCAAGCAATTTTTCATCAATTTCAGCAAGACGAGCAGACAGTTTCATCGCTTGATCATTGTTTGAAACAAACAAAGAACCATCAGCAAGTTTGGCATTGATTTCAGCCTGTTCTTTCTCTAAAGCTTCCATTTCAGCAGGAAGTTGCTCTAAAGCACGTTGATCTTTATAGCTCAGTTTTGCTTTTTTAGGCGCAGCTGCGGCGGCAGTCGCTTCTGCTTTGGCTAAAGCTTTTTTCACATCACTTTTTTGATCAACAGCAGTTTGATCTGGACGTTGTTCTAAATAGTCTTGGTAACCACCGATATATTCATCAATGTTTCCTTTACCATCAAATACCCAAGTCGATGTTACGACATTGTCCATAAACGCACGGTCATGTGAGATCAATAGCAATGTGCCTTTGTAACCACCGAGCATTTCCTCAAGCAACTCTAAAGTGACCATATCCAAGTCATTTGTTGGCTCATCCATCACGATTAAGTTGGATGGTTTAAGCAATAATTTTGCCAACAAAATACGGTTACGTTCACCACCAGAAAGCGCTTTTACAGGTGTACGCGCACGTTCAGGAGAGAACAGGAAATCTTGTAAATAGCTGTAGATATGACGGCGTCCACCGTTAACATCAACGAAATCTGAGCCTTCAGATACGTTATCTTTGACTGATTTTTCAAGATCAAGCGCATTACGGAGTTGGTCAAAGTAAGCAACTTCGAGCTGAGTACCTGTTTTAACCGTTCCACCGTGCTCAAGCTCACCTAAAATGGCTTTGATTAAGGTGGTTTTACCCACACCATTGTCACCGACTAAACCGATACGATCGCCACGTAGCACAAGGGTAGAGAAGTTTTTGATGATCGGTGCATTGTCGTCAAACGCTACACTGAGGTTTTCAATATCAAAGACAAGTTTACCAGAGCGGTTGGCGTCTTGCGTTGCCATGCTCACTTTGCCTTGTTGTGAGCGACGCGCTTTAGATTCTTCACGAAGAGCTTTTAATTCACGCACACGACCTTCATTACGGGTACGACGTGCCTTAATCCCTTGGCGAATCCAAACTTCTTCTTCCGCCAATTTTTTATCGAATAAAGCATTTTGCTTTTCTTCAGCTTCCATTTGCATGGCTTTCAGCTCAAGATAACGTGAATAATTACCGTCGTAACTACGCAAAATACCACGATCAAGTTCAACGATACGCGTTGCAATACTGTCCACAAATGAACGGTCATGCGAAATGAAAAGCAGCGTTAAGTTGTTTTGATCGAGTAAGAATTTTTCTAACCATTCAATACTTTCAACGTCCAAATGGTTGGTTGGTTCGTCGAGCAGTAGAACGTCGGGTTGAGTGAGTAAGGCACGTGCAAGCAGTACACGACGTTTACGTCCCCCAGATAGATCAGCCAAATCAGCATCAGGGTCTAAACCCATTTTACTGAGGATTGAATTCACTTTAGTTTCAAGTGCCCAACCATCCAATTGATCCATTTTGTGTTGTAACTCGCCCATGCGATCGCAGGCTTCCATATCACCAAGTACACAAGCTTCGCTTGCATCGTGGTAAGCTCGCATCACCGTTGCAGCTTCACCTGCACCATCTGCGACGATATCTGCAACACGACCAGAGTCCATCGGTACATCTTGAGCAAGCATGGAAATGGTGATGCCATTTTGCAAAGAGACTTCACCCGTGTCAGGTAAGAGGCTTCCATCAATCAGCTTGAGTAAAGTAGACTTACCTTCACCATTACGGCCGATCAAACACACTCGTTCGCCACGTTCTAAACTGAAATTGGCACCGTCGAGTAGGAAGGGTCCACCGAATGCAAGCTGGACGTCCCTTAAAGTAATATAGGCCATAATGTTTCCTGAAATCCCCCAATGAGGACTTATAATGTCGAATCAAAAAAATCTAGATGAGCAGGCGCCATTTTCCGCACCCATAGAAGATTTGCAAGTCCGAATTGCATTTTTAGATGAATTAGTTGATCAATTAAATATTCAAATTGCGTTACAGGACCGTGAAATCACTGATTTAAAGAAACAAATGAAAATTTTGTATCAACGTTTTGAAGTGTTTCATTTAACCGATGGTGTAGAGCCATTCGATCCAAGCAGTGATCGTCCGCCACACTATTGAGTTACAGATACCTTGATTCAACAGCGTTTAAGCAACAGCGAAAATAACACAGTCGCTATTGAACTGCTATTTTAAGCGGACACTGCATTATATTTGACCTTTTTTGTAAAGCTCGATGTAATAGCTTCATTCTAAATCTATTTTTTTGAAAAATGACTATGAACAATAAAGTTGTACTTTTGGATCTTGAGCGTAATATCCCGACAGTAAAATTCTATCGCGATATTCTTGAGCATTATGCAACTTTGTATATCTTCAGCAGAGAAAACAAATTTGAATGTCCGCTCACGGATTTAACTGAGTTTTCGACTTGGGTCAGCAGTGGTCAAATCGTGATTTTGGATACTTTGCAAGCCACAGAGCAAGAGTATGAATATGCGGTGGTGGTTGGACAACTTTTAGCCTTGATAGAGCCTGAGTCTCATGTTGACGTGGTTTCCGCTGCTAACGGCAGTCAGATTTTGGCAGATATGTTGGTCGCTTCGGGTTTTCCGTGTCGTCTAATCCAAGTCGAAACTGAAAAAACCACAGTGACTGCTAAAAAAGGCTTACCGCCATTGCACACTATTTTGGCTAACCCTGATTTGCAATTGATTAAGAAATATTGTGATGTCATCGCGATGGCAACGGGTAAACCTAGCTCGATGGCGAAGCTGAAAAACTCCATCATGAGTATATTGCAAGTTGACTCGACTCAAACCAAACAACTCATCGGTATGTTGATTAACTTAAAAATTGTTAAATCTGAAGGTGATCAAATTTCATTTCGCAAAAAAGTATTAAAGCAGTGGCAACAGCTTGATCTTAATCAAGCTGATACTGATCTACCAAATGACTCCATGCTAGGCAATAGCAGACTGGCTGAAGTGGATGCACTTTTGTCCAAGCTACAGATTAATCCTGAGCAAATGATTGAAGAGCTTGCTCAGTTACAGCAAAGCGAAGTTGTGAATGATGCACAAAGTAATTTGCATAAAAACTTTGACAAAATTGATCCTGTACAAATGGAAGTGATTCGTAAATTGAATCAAATGAAATCAGACAAACCCAAAGATATCTATGCGTTGAGAGATTTACTGGAACAGTTATTTCCTAAATCTGATGTTCGATTATTACTTAAAGAGATGATTGATAAGGGATATATTTATTGGAATGGTCACGATGTGATTTATAGCCATGAGATGTTCTTGAATTGAGTTTTTAAATATTTTCGTGGGGGAAATATGAAAAAAATATTATTACTGGATATAGAAAACGTACATAAAACAGAAAATGAGTTATTGAAATACTTAAGTCATTATCATTTTATCTATTTAGTTTATGCCAAATCTCCTGTGAATTTTTCATTAGATGGTGTAGTTAAAATTTCTCCATTTATTGTAAATGGTAAATTAAAAGTTCTTAAAATGCCAAAGGTCGGGAAAGATGTGGCTGATTTCGGATTAACTTTTATAGCGGGGCAACTCTCAACGCAAGTAAAAGCCAAAGAGTATTCATTTGATGTAATGTCAAATGATCATTCAATGGAATATGTGGTTGATTTGTTGAAAATTGCTCAATTTGAAGCAAAAATTATTAATGAAAAACCCTTGGTATCTAGGCATATAGCTAAGGATATAAAACTTGAAATTAATGTAAAATTATTGGTGTTAAACTATTGCCAGAACCTCGCTAAAGAAACTTTCAGTAGACCCGCTAAATTAGATTCCTTAATTAACTCGGTAAAGGCAAATCTTAAAATTGAAAATGATGTAGCAAAAGTAGTCATTGATGAGTTAAAGGTCGTTAAAGCCATCAGAATTAATGATAATAAAATTTCTTATAATAATCCTTCAATTGTAAAAGCAATCAAGATATTAACTGCTGAAACTGCTGAAACTGCTGAAACTGCTGAAACTGCTGAAACTGCTGAAACTGCTGAAACTGCTGAAATAGAGAAAAAATTAACAGCTCTACGGTTAAGATTAATGCCGTTTTTAAATACCACTAATTATGCAAGGCCTAAATATTTGGCTGGTTTTACTGTTTTACTTGAGCGATGTCTTCCTAAAGCACAAGTTGAAGAGGCATTATTTTTACTGCAAAAATACGACTTGATTCAGATCGATAAACGACAAGTTATTTATAGTCCGACCTTATTAGGTAATTAATTTATTTTTTGAGACTTGCGTTTTATATTGCGCTTATGCAACTCTAATATAGGAACAAAAAGGTTGAACTATGGATAATGTTGGAATTTGGGTCACAGTTGTTATTGTGATTTTCGTGCTGGGCTCGATATTTGGCTTACGTGTGAACCCACGTGAAAAAGCATTGGGCATCATGCGTGAAAAAGCAAGAAAGATGTCGCTACATCCACGACTTGTGGTTGCACCTGACTGGACAAAAATTCCAAAAGCAACCGAAAGCCGTGCCAGTATGGTTGCTTACTATAGTGTCATCATCCCTGAAGGACGTTTGTTATTGATGCGTGCCATCGTTGAAGATGACAAATTAAAAGTCATTCATGGCGATGAAAAATTTAATAATTTACCGATTACATTAAAGGGCATTTATGCTATTGATATGCAGTCAAATTGTGTAGGCCTCTATTGGAACGAAGAAATAGACCTTAGAGCGACACAGTTAGAAGATATGAAAGCCTATTTGCATTCATTAGCTGAACTTTAATATACACACCAATCTTATAGGAATAACGGTTCATTATGGCGAACGCTCCTCGGTCCACATCCAAAAGCACCACAGCGACCTCTCCTGACGCTGGCAAAAAACGTGCCTTAGTGATTGTGGAGTCGCCTGCAAAAGCGAAAACAATCAATAAGTACTTAGGCTCGAATTACATCGTTAAATCGTCTGTCGGTCATGTACGAGACTTACCAACAGGTGGTTCATCAAAATCTACAGAAAAGAAGACCGCCACCCGAACTAAATTAACCGATGAACAAAAAGCTGAAAAAGCACAAAATGCATTGGTCAATCGTATGGGGGTCGACCCTGAACATGACTGGAAAGCAAAATATGAAGTGCTTCCAGGCAAAGAAGGTGTCGTCGCTGAGCTCAAAAAACTCGCATCGCAAGTCGATGAAATCTATCTCGCAACGGATATGGATAGAGAAGGGGAAGCGATTGCTTGGCATCTAAAAGAAGTGATTGGCGGTGATGAATCACGTTATCAACGTGTGGTCTTCAACGAAATTACCAAAAATGCCATTCAAGAAGCGTTTAAACAACCTTCTCGTCTTGATACCGATAAAGTCAATGCACAGCAAGCACGTCGCTTTTTAGACCGTATTGTGGGCTTTATGATCTCACCATTGCTGTGGGAAAAAATTGCCCGTGGTCTGTCGGCAGGTCGTGTACAGTCTGTCGCTGCAAAACTTGTGGTTGAACGTGAACGTGAAATTCGTGCATTTGTTCCAGAAGAATATTGGCAAGTATTTGCAGATACGCAATCCAAAAAAAATAAGATTCGCTTAGAAGCAGTTAAGCAAGGTGGTAAAACCTTAAAACTTCAAAATAAAGCCCAAACGGATGCTTTATTGAGTGTTTTAAATGATGCCGAATATAAGGTTGCAGTTCGTGAAGATAAGCCAACCAAGGTCAATCCAAGCGCACCGTATATCACTTCAACGCTTCAACAGGCTGCAAGTACACGTTTAGGTTTCTCTGTAAAGAAAACCATGACCATGGCACAGCGTCTATATGAAGCGGGTTACATTACCTACATGCGTACGGACTCAACATTCTTAAGTGATGATGCAGTCAATATGGCGCGCAATTACGTTGAGCTTGAGTTTGGTGAAAAATACATTCCAGCGAAGCCCAATCGTTATGGCAACAAAGCGGGCGCGCAAGAAGCCCATGAAGCGATTCGTCCTTCTAGTGTGACGCTGAGTGGCGATCAGCTTATTGGTGTAGATCGTGATGCTCAGCGTTTGTATGAACTGATTTGGCGTCAATTTGTCGCATGTCAAATGACGCCAGCAGAATACTTATCTTCAACCATTTTAGTCGATGCCAATGGTGTTGAACTCAAAGCCAAAGGTCGTACTTTGGTGTTTGATGGTTTTACCAAAGTTCGTGGTGCCAACAAAGCGGATGATGATGTGCTCTTGCCTGCAGTCAAAGTCGGTGAAGTACTGAAACTTGAGAAGCTTGATCGATCTCAGCACTTCACTAAACCACCTGCACGCTTTACGGAAGCATCGTTGGTGAAAGAGCTTGAGAAAAAGGGCATTGGTCGTCCATCGACTTATGCTGCGATTATCTCAACGATTCAAGATCGTGGTTATGTGAAAATTGATAACCGTCGCCTTTTTGCCGAGAAGATGGGTGAAATCGTGACGGATCGTCTCGATGAAAACTTCAATAACTTGATGAACTATGCGTTTACAGCCGATCTTGAAAGTCAGCTGGATAAAGTGGCGGATGGTGAGCGTAACTGGAAAGAATTACTCGATAACTTCTACGGTGATTTCAAAAAACGTCTGACCACAGCTCAGGGTGAAAACGGTATGCGCCGTAATCAACCTGTTGAAGTGAATGCTGTGCACTGTAAAGAATGCGAACGTCCAATGCAGATTCGTACGGGTACGACAGGCGTCTTCTTAGGATGTTCAGGTTATAACTTGCCACCCAAAGAGCGTTGCAAAGGCACCCTGAATTTAACACCTGTTGAGTCTTTAGCTGCACTTTCAGATGATGATGCCGCTGAAACCGCAGATTTAATGTCGAAAAAACGCTGTCCAATCTGTGAAACAGCAATGGACAGTTATGTCATTGATGGTGGTCGCAAGTTACATATCTGTGGTAATAACCCAGACTGTGCTGGTTTTGAACTTGAAGAAGGTGAGTTCAAAATTAAAGGCTATGATGGCCCGACCATTCCATGTGATAAATGTGATGGTGAAATGCAGTTGAAGACAGGTCGTTTTGGTCCTTACTTTGCATGCAATAGCTGTGATAACACACGTAAAGTATTGAAGAGCGGTCAGCCTGCGCCTCCACGTGTCGATCCAATCAAAATGGAACATCTACGTTCCACCAAACATGATGACTTTTTTGTCCTTCGTGATGGTGCAGCAGGATTATTCTTAGCAGCAAGTAAATTCCCGAAAGTACGTGAAACACGTGCACCGAAAGTTGCGGAATTAAGAACTGTTGCAGAACAGCTAGATCCAAAGTATCAGTTCATCTTAAATGCACCTGATCAAGATCCTGATGGTAATCCAACTTTGGTGAAATTCAGTCGTAAAAACCAAGCGCAGTATATTGGTTCTGAAACGCCTGAAGGTAAACAAACCAAGTGGTCATTGGTTTATCAAGATGGAAAGTGGGCTGAAGCTTAATGCTTTAAAATTTTTTAAAATGCTGACTTCGGTCGGCATTTTTTTGCTTTGAATTAAATGAAGAACATGGCTTCTATTTTTCAATATTGTGTAGATATAACTAAAAAATGATGTAGTAAAACTAAAAAATTAATTGATGATTAAATCAGTATTTAAAGAAAGGTGGAGATTTAATATCAATATAAATTATTGTAAATGAATGAAAAAATATCGAGTATAATTTTTAGTATTATGAAATAATGTGAATCAGTTATCATTTATTTGATGGGCTAGATGATCTAATCTTCTTAAAATAAACATTTCAATTTATTAATGACTTTAGTTTAGATGCCAAAAATACAAGAGATAAGCGAATATGTGGAAAAAGCTTAGAATTATAATTTTATTGATCATACTCTTGATCGTCGGTATTAATGTTTGGCGTGACTATAATCCAAACTGGGATAAGCCAATCATTGTCCTTTTGCATCCGATCAATGCTGATGGACAGCAATCGACTCAAAACTATATTCAGCGTCTGTCTAGCCAAGATCTGAGTTATGCACAAGACTATATCCGTGATATGTCTGCAAAGTATCGTCATCAGCCTGTTTCTGTTTATTTCCAGTTAGGTCGTGAACTTAATCAAGTGCCGCCTAAAGTTCCTGAATCAGAGTCTGTATTGCAAACCATTATCTGGAGTTTGAAGTTCCGTTACTATGCTTGGAAACAACACAGTAATCAGGATGGTGCACCATCAGTCACTTTATTTTTAAATTATTATGACCCTAAGACCACATCGTCATTGAAGCATTCCACGGCTTTGCAAAATGGTCGAATGGGCTCAATTAATCTATTTGCGTCAAGACGACAATCCGAACAAAACCGCATTATTTTGGTTCATGAGTTATTACACGCATTAGGTGCAAGTGATAAATATGATTTGCTGACGGGTCTTCCCAAGTATCCAGATGGTTATGCTAATCCTAATCAACAACCTTTGTATCCTCAGTTGAAGGCAGAGTTGATGGGTGGTCATATTGCGTATTCAGAAACCAAATCGGTGATGCCAGAATTTCTTAATCAAACAGTGATTAATCCAAAAACAGCAGAAGAGCTGGGCTGGAAGAAATAATAAATAAGCTGAAATAAAAAAAGCCGACTCAAGTCGGCTTTTTTTATGTTAAAAATAGACCTCTTGCGAAAGTCGTTATTGCAAGTTTATCCGGTTTACAAGTGCAGCAATTAAGTTGATGCGTAAACCGAATCGCTTACGTCTGTTTCGGTAGCGTTCACTCAATATTCTAAATGTTTTTAATTGACGATTGATGTGTTCAATCACAATTCGTATTTCTCCAATCATTTTATTGTACTTTTTCTCAATATCAGATAAGGCAGAATTCTTCTTTTTCTTAATAGGAGTCAATAGCTTAAATCCACATTCCTCTAGTCCATGATATCCTAAATCAGTAATCACATATTCACAATGCTTGAATTTTGCAATCGTTTTCCTTGCCAATTTAATGTCATGTTGACTACCACTCGATAGATCTAGACCTATGATTTGTTGGCTCTTTGGATGATAGATCACTTGCGCTTTGAGCGTATGTTTCTTCTTTTTACCACTGTAAAACTTACTCTGATTTTTTTGGGGACGTTCTATAGCCAAATATGAAACATAAGCTACATCATCTTAAATACGATATCCAGAGCTTCCTGAATGGTTTTATTGTTCTGAGCAATGATGTGCCTGACTTTACTTTTTAAGACAGACCATGCTTTTTCAATAGGATTGAGGTCGGGACTATACGCAGGTAGATAAACGATTCTTGT